>JANQGS010000034.1 GCA_028277195.1 Candidatus Gastranaerophilales bacterium | reverse complement strand
ACTGCTAACGCCTGGAGCGGTATGGCGAAGCAGGAGCGATGGATTTTGGAAAATCCGGCTTTGCCGGTTTTCCGAAATTCAAACTCATTTTAGTATATCTTTTGACTTGTATTCCCTGATAAGCTCTACGGCTTTTTTCGAGTCCATTTTTGTATACACTTCGTCGTTTAAGAGCATTGCAGGGCCCTGGTCGCACATTCCTATGCAATTTGTCCTTTCGAGGGTAAAGAGCATATCATCCGTTGTGTCGCCGCATTTAATTCTTAATTCCTTTTCAAGCGCCTTTACAATCTCCTCCTTGCCCGCAAGCTCACAGCTTATTGTCTGGCATATCCTTATAACGTATTTACCGGTCGGCTTTGTTTTAATAAAGGAGTAGAACGTAGCGACCGAATAGACTTCATTTGCGCTGATGTCCATATCCTTGGCGAGGTCCCTGACGGTTTTTTCTGTCAGGTAGCCTTTTTTAGCGACCAATTCCTGGAGGATACCCGGAAGGTTTTCCTTTGATTTCCCGTATTTTCCCGATATCTCCACTACTTCTCTGTCAAGTTCCAGTGTTTTCATTTTAATCTCCTGTTATGGTAGTTTCCGTTTAAATAATATCATAAAAAATTTTAACAATTTACAGTATAACCTTTCAGGCGCCTTATTTAAAATTTTTAAAAATCACCCGCCCACCCCTCCCTCAGTGGAATGGGCGGCTGCGCCGCCCAAATTTTTATATAGATTTTTAAAAATTTTTAACAATTTCACAAAGCTCAAAATGATAAAACCTTTAGACAAATTTTATTTTACAGAGTATTATACCTATTTCAAAAAGAGCCTATCCAATTTCAATAAGAGCCTATCCAGCAAATAATTATCATTGTCACCCTGATAATTATTATTGTCACCCTGAACCAAAAAGTCACCCTGAACTTGATTCAGGGTCTCAGGCGAAGCGGGAGTAAGACCCGGTCGCACTCATTCAGAGATTCCGGGTCAAGCCCGGAATGACACAGAGGGTCAAGCCCGGAATGACATCCATAGAGGAAGCGTTAAAATTGCAGTCCGTTTTCCCTTGCGGCTTGTGCAATTGCGGCAATCCTGCCGTGATAAACCTTGCCGCCGCGGTCAAAAACTATTTCCTTAATGCCTTTTTCCTGTGCTTTTTGAGCAATTACCTTGCCGAGTTCTTTTGAGGCGTTTATATTCCCGCCATGGGGCAATTTTTCCCTTAAATCCCCTTCCAGTGAACTGGCAGACGCCAGTGTAGCGCCGTTCACGTCGTCGATTAACTGGACGTAGATGTGCTTATTGCTCCTGTAGACGGCCAGTCTTGGTTTTCCGGGAGTGCCTTTAATATGGACTCTTATTCTTCTGTGTCTTTTTTGGGTTTCGTTTTTTCTTATTTTTTTCTTTATCATTTTTTGCCTGCCTTACCAGCTTTTTTGCGTACGTGTTCGTCTTCGTATCTTACGCCCTTGCCTTTATAGACTTCCGGGGGTCTTTTGCTGCGGATTAGCGCCGCCACATCGCCGACAAGCTGCTTATCAGCGCCGGACACAATGATTTTAGTATTACCTTCCAGTTTAATTTCAATTCCCGCGGGGGGCTCAATCTTTACGGGATGGCTGTAGCCGAGAGTGAGGTTTAAGATTTTGCCTTCCAGGGCTGCCCTGTAGCCCACGCCTTCGATTCTCAGCCTTTTTTCAAAGCCCTTGCTTACCCCGTTAACCAGGTTATGGACAAGGGTCCTGCTCAACCCGTGCAGGGAGCGGGATTTTCTCTCGTCATTAATTCTTGTGACAATGATTGTGTTGTCTTTTTTCTCAATTTTCACTTCCGGCCTGTGGCTGTCCTCGAGATTCCCCAGCGGGCCCCGGGCTTTTACTGTGTTGTCCTGTATTTCCACATTTACTTTATCCGGTATTTCA
>JANQGS010000291.1 GCA_028277195.1 Candidatus Gastranaerophilales bacterium | reverse complement strand
TTTCATCAAGGGCTTTCAATGCCTTGTTTAAGAACTGTATTGCCCCGTCATACAGCATTATCAGGATTTTTTCAGGCGAAGCCGTCTGTATTTGTGATTGCTGGTATTGCTTTAGATATGGATTCATAATATTTATTTTAACACTTTTTTATATTTTCCTGTCAACAAACACGCCTGAAAAAGCCTTTGACTTTGACAGAAGCCGCAGGAGCTCCTCAGGGGTTAATGTTTCCACTACCTCGCCTGTTATGGCATCCTGCATCTCTATCATTTCAGTTGAGGAGTTGAATTTAACCGTAAATTTTTTATTATTTCCCTTTAATTCATTTTTATTCCCGGAATTTTCCTCGGAATCATCCTTTGTATCGCGTCCCTGGAGGTCTCTTTCGCTGTCATCCGAGTCCGGCTCTGTTTTATCGGATTTTTCCGTTTCTTTTATTTTTTTCTCAGCCTCTTTAGCAGCTAAATTTTCCGCCTGAACGTTTACTTCAGAGGGATTTGTAATATTAAATCCTGAATTTGAAAATGATACGCCGTCAATTGGCATGTTTCTCTCCTGATTCCTAGTCTCGCAGGCTTAGCATTGCAAGCAGCAGGTTTTTATCAATATTTTTTACCTGTAGTTTTTTTACGGTTTCCGGGTTTTCTTTAATTTCCCTTATGGCGGACTGTTTTAACTCCTCTGTTTTTCGGGTTTCACCCGTTTCTGCCGGGGAGGAATTTCCTCCTATTTCAAGCTCAACCAGGCTGCTGACTGTTTGCTGGATTTCTTTTTGCATCCGGGCAATCTGGTTTTGTTTATCCCTTACCCCGCTCATCAATTCATTGATTTTACCGAGGGCCTGTTCTTTTTTCCGGGCTGATTCGGTATTTTCGGTTTCTTCATTATTATTGATTATTTTACCAATTTTTTCCAGGTCAGTGTTGATTTTTTGCAAATCTTTATTTTTCATTTCAAGCTCATTATGTTCCCGCTGGATTTTTTCGAGCTTTTTTTCTTTTTCCCCGGGGGTGGAGGCGGGTTTTTTTTCATAAACATCACTAATTTCAGGCTCTTTGTTATCCTGGCCTGAAACTTTTTCGGAGTAATCCCTTTTTTCTATCGTCCCTGTTTTTAGAAAATTGGTTTCCAGTGCGTCAATTGCGCTCAGGTAACCAAAGTCATCCCTGGCTAATGACATTTTTACCGCTCCATGTAATTAAAATTATTAAATTTTAAAAAATGTGAAAAATATGCATACTTGTACATCTTATTTATACCCTAATTTTTTATAAATAAACCTAAAAAAGGGCAATACTTAATATATATTTACAAAAAAATTTGTAACTTACTTTTTATTTCTTACTTAATTGCAATAATAATGATAAGCTATACATAAACGGAACAAAAAGGGGAGAAAAATGAACACAGCTATTGATTTGGTTGGCAGGGTCGTGGCAACGGAAAAATGCCCGAACACGGCGCAGGCGTTCAGCTTCTGGACTAATCTCGATTCCCCTGTCGGCATTGGCACAATCATCAGGGTTGAAAGTGATAAGGTCTATAATGAAAAAAGACGCGTTATTTACGGCATTGTAACAGAAGGTATAAGCTACACTGACCTTGATTCCCCGCTCAGTGACTATATAAGTTCCGATTATAACCCGCTATCCAGCGTTGAAGCCCAGACAGAACGCCCTGAAATAAGATATTATACTGCATCAGTGCTGAAAATGGAGCCGGAAGAGCCCATTCAGCCTGTTCCAATCGGCAATGTTTACCTCGCAAGCGACAAATGCGTTGAAAAATCCCTTAGAATGGAAAAATACAGGAGTTCACAATTGCCGGTCGGATTGTATATTAATGGCGATAATAAATCCCCTGTTTATCTTGACTCAAAATTCCTTTTAGGGCCTGAGGCCGCTCATATTAACGTGACCGGGGTGTCAGGCCTGGCAACAAAAACCAGTATCATAGAGTTTCTTTTATCGAGCATAACCCAGAATTGCCATTCGGAAAAAATTGCGACCGTATTGTTTAATGTAAAGGGCTATGACCTGCTGTTTATAGACCAGCCGGCTGGAAACCTGTCCGAGGAAGAGCTGGAAATGTATGATAAGCTGGGCATGCGAGCCGAAGCGTTCCGGGACGTCAAGTATTACGCGCCATACAAGGAGGACGGGTTTAATTTAAACACATACAGGACAAACGAGCACTTAATGCATAATGTATTCCCCCTGAGCTGGGGGCTTGAGCAGATATTTGACCATGTTGAGGTGCTTTTAAACAAGGATGACATTGACTCAAAGGCTGACGCGTTCCTCTCAATGATAAAGGAGCATATTATCGGCAAAAAACCAAACCCGAATTACCTTGCGTTTGAGCCGGTGAAAAATTTCAATGACCTTGAGAATTGGTTCCAGAGGGTTTTTGCTGAAATTGAAGGGCAGGACCAGGGCTCGGAAGGCAAAACCCAGTGGAAAAGCCATGCCACTGCCACCATAAGAAAGGTTTATAACAGGTTAATGAACATAAAAACCAGGTGTAAAGGGCTTGTTACCAACAGCTCCGAAACAAGGGACCTGTTTGAAAAGCCTTTTGAGGACAAAGCTGTCTATGTGGTTGATGTGGCAAACATAATATCCCTTGCGCAGGATTTGGTATTCACCAGGATTGTCGAGGAGCTGAAAAAAAGACTGGAAGAGAAGTCCCTGGGCGTGGATAAGGTTATAGTATTCGTGGATGAACTCAATAAATACGCTTCATCAGACTCGGGGAATTCCTATTTGAAGCAGACCCTGCTGGAAATCTCGGAAAGGGGGCGTTACCTGGGCCTGGTGCTGTTCTCCGCACAGCAGTTCAAGTCACAGGTGCACAAAAGAATAGTAGGCAACTGCGGGACAAGCATTTATGGCCGGATGGATATGGACGAGCTGGCACAACAGGGCTACAGTGTAATGCCCTCAACCATTAAAGCAGAGCTGACCGTGCTTGAAAAGGGCAAGTTGCTCATACGCCACCCGCATTTTAACCAGTATATTTTTGTCAAATTCCCTCGCCCGCCTGTTATGACCAGCCAGGACGGGGCTAATAAGTTCCCTTCGTCAAAGGATTTGCCTTTTGATGAGGCTATAGCCAGGTGGTTCAAAAGACTTGACCCGAACATAAGGGCAAATGACGTTAAAGATACAATATACGGAATGGATGAGAGTGAAGTAGTCAGGGCCTTAAATGAAACAGAGCGAAAATGCGGTGAAAATCACCTGGCCTACTTCAAAAAAAACAGCAAAGTAAACCCGAAAAGGGAATCGTTCGCGGCCGGCCATTCACCTGCGGTTGGCAGTGCGGGCATTGACGACTGGATAAAGTAAACCGGGATATTTATGAACTTTTATGATTATTTATCGGAATATATTGATTATTTGTGCCTGGAGCGCGGCCTCTCCCGCAATACCGAGCAGGCATACCGACGCGATATTGTCTTTTTTATTGAGTTCCTGGAAAAAAACTCAATAACCGAATTTGAAAAAATCACACGGTTTATAATTAATTCCTACATAAGGGAAATGCGGGGCTTAAACTATGTGCCCGCAACTGTTAAGCGGAAAGTGTCCTCGTTAAAGGGCTGGTGTAACTGGATGGTGTCAAATGAACTCGCCAATCATGACCCCACTTTGGGCATAGAGAGCCCAAGGCTTGATAAGCGCCTGCCAAAAGTGCTTTCTGTCGCGGAAATTAACGCCATTTTTGAGGAAAACGACTCCCTTGCCGACAGGGCTATTTTGGAACTCCTTTACTGTGCGGGTTTGCGGGTGTCTGAGCTGGTCAGCCTGGATATTAACAATGTAAACCTGGAAAGCGGTTTTTTAAGGTGTTTTGGTAAGGGCTCAAAGGAAAGAATAGTCCCAATAGCCGAGGAAGCAACAAAAAATATTAAAAATTACATTAAGGAAAGGGATTTAATCCTAAAAAGGAATAAAACCGCAACTAAAGCGCTGTTTGTGAACCCGAAAGCGCAAAGAATAACCCGCCAGCATGTTTACAAGGCCATATCCGGGCTCGGGAGAATACTGAATAAACACATAACGCCTCACACGATAAGGCACAGTTTCGCTACGCACATGCTGGAAAACGGGGCTGATTTAAGGGTAGTGCAGGAGCTGCTCGGGCATAGCGACGTGTCGACAACACAGTTATACACACATTTAAGCAAAAAACGCCTTAAGGAGATTTATTTTAAGATTAACGGGTAAGCATAAAGGGTGACAAAAAATTTCACCCTTTATAGTAATTTAATAATAAGAAAATGTAATATATAATATATATATATCAGTCCAAATAAAAAAGAAAAATGAACGCAGACTATAATTTAAACATTTTAGAATATAAAGATGATGATAAATCTCTTAAGAAAATGGTTGAAAGAATCAAGATTAACTATGCGCTTATGCTGCTGTTAAAGTTTGGCGAAAAAAAGCCGAGCAGTTAATTTATACCCCCTGAATCTATTTCTAT
>JANQGS010000284.1 GCA_028277195.1 Candidatus Gastranaerophilales bacterium | reverse complement strand
GCCGGGCGGGCGATTTTTGAAAATTTTAAATTTAAGATAGCCTGAACTGTTACCTGCGATTGCAAATATTAAATTTTGTAAAAATTTATAGCATTTCGGTCAATTTTATATAATAAAAATACTTTCTATATATAAGTGATATAGCTTCCTGAACTTACTTCCTAACCTTCCCTTCTAGTAAGTTTAACCCTGAGTACATTTTCTATTCAGGGTTTTTTTATGCTTTAACTATCCTGCACTGCATTGCTTATGGCGTCTATTAACCTTAAAACGCCAACAATTTCAATATTTTCAGGCGGATTTTTAACCGGCAGGTTTGATTGGGGAATCAATGCTTTTTTAAAGCCGAGTTTTTTGGCCTCATTTATCCTGGCCACAAGGTGGCTTATTGTCCTGACTTCACCCGAGAGCCCGACTTCCCCGATAATAACCGTATCAGGGGCAACACGGACATTTCTCGCGCAGGTTGCGACCGCGAGCGCAATTCCAAGGTCAGCGGAGGGCTCCTGGATATCTATGCCTCCCACGGCGTTCACATATACATCCTGCTTGCTCAAGTTCAGCCCAACCCTTTTTTCAAGCACGGCAAGGATTTGCAGAACCCTGTTATACTCAATCCCTGTAGCTACCCTTCTCGGTGAAGGGTATGAGGTAGGCCCTACAAGAGCCTGTATTTCAACCAGGAGCGGCCTTGTGCCCTCGCTGCTCGCAATTACGACGCTTCCGGGGATTGCGGTATTTCCCCTCTCTGAAAGGAAAAGCATACTGGGGTTTTTAACCTCTGCAAGCCCTGAGTCCTCCATTTTAAACACGCCAATATCATTTGTGCCGCCAAAACGGTTTTTTATGCTCCTCAAGAGCCTGTAGGACTTATACCTGTCACCTTCAAAATAAAGTACCGTGTCCACCATATGCTCAAGCACTTTTGGGCCGGCAATCATTCCGTCTTTTGTGACATGTCCTATTATGACCATTGTTACGCCGCTTGTTTTTGCCAGGGCCATAAGGGCTGAGCAGCATTCCCTCACCTGGCTTACGCTGCCGGGGGAGCTGGTTATTCCCGGTGTATAAACGGCCTGGATACTGTCAATTATCACAACTTCAGGAGATATGGCGTCAATCCCCCTTTTAATATCCTCAATATTTGTTTCCGGCTGGATGTATAAATTATCAAAATCTATATTAAGCCTGTTTGCGCGTAATTTAACCTGCTTTTCGGATTCCTCGGCTGATATATACAGGGATTTTAATCCTTTTTGGGCCAATTTCCCGCAGGTTTGGAGGGTTAATGTGGATTTACCTATGCCCGGGTCTCCCCCTACAAGCACAAGAGAGCCTTTTACCAGCCCGCCTCCCAGCACCGCGTCCAGTTCCGCCATGCCGGTAGTGTAGCGCACTTTTGCATCAAGGCTTACGTCTTTTAATAACTGCGGAGTTGAGTAATTAAGTGAGTTGTGAAACGTTATCGGGTTATGTTTTGCGGGGATTTCCTCGATAAGAGTACTCCAGCCTGAGCAGTCCGGGCATTTGCCCAGGTAGCCCGAGCTTTCATAACCGCATTCCCGGCATATCCATTTTGATTTTAGCCTGGCCATTTTATCAATGTTTAATTTTTCATAAATTATATTTTATCACAATTTAAGGTAAAATATTATTGTCATATAAATATCATAATCGAGCAAATGAACCATAAACTACTGTTTGACCCCCTTATATCAACCCTTAAAAAGCAAAAAAGGCCGCAAAAAGAAGTGGAAAAAATACTTTTGGCCTTTGATTTTGCCAGTGAACTGCACGAAGGGCAGTACCGCGCCAGTGAAGAACCTTATATACTGCACCCTATAGAGGTAGCGAAAATACTGGCTGACTTGCAGGCTGATACAGACACAATATGCGCCGCATTGCTCCACGATATACTTGAGGACACCGAGACAAAACCCGCCGAGATTTCGGAAAAATTCGGGGATGACGTGCTAACCCTTGTCAGCGGCGTTACAAAACTCAGCAAGTACAGCTATAGCTCAAAAGAAGAACGCCAGGCCGAGAATTTCAGGAAAATGTTCCTTGCAATGGCTGATGATATAAGGATTATTTTCCTTAAACTGGCCGACAGGCTGCATAATATGCGGACCCTGAACTACATGAAGCAGGAAAAACAAAAGGAAATAGCAAAGGAAACCCTGGAAATATTTGTGCCGCTGGCGAACAGGCTGGGAATGGGGCTGATTAAATCAGAACTTGAGGACCTCTCCCTCAGGTATCTTAATCCTGAAAAATATTTTGAAATAGCCCAGCTCGTTGCCCAGGCAAAGGCTGAGAGAGACCAGACAGTACAAACTATAATTGAAAAAGTTGACAGCAACATTAAAAATATGCGTATAAAAGCCCTGATTTCAGGCAGGGCAAAGACTTACTACAGTATTTACGCGAAAATGCAGCGCCAGCAGAAAACTTACCAGGATTTATACGACGTTACAGCAATAAGAATAATAGTAAATACTGAAAAAGAATGCTATGAGGTGCTCGGGCTTATTCACTCGGCATTTAAGCCTATCCCGGGGAGGTTTAAGGACTATATAGCAATGCCCAAAAACAACCTGTACAGGTCTTTGCATACATCAGTAATCGGGCCCCGAGGCAAACCGCTTGAAGTACAGATAAGAACCCATGAAATGCACGAGGTTGCGGAATACGGTATAGCAGCACACTGGAAATATAAGGAAGCGGGCAAGGCTGTTAAAATAACCGATGAAGACCTGAAATTTTCCTGGCTCAGAAAGCTCATAGAAATCCAGCAGGACATAAAAGACGCCAAGGAGTTTGTTGACAGCGTAAAACTGGACCTGTTTTCCGACCAGGTATTTGTGTTCACCCCGAGGGGCGATGTTATTGACCTTCCGGCAGGCGCAACTCCCCTGGATTTTGCCTATAGAATCCATACTGAAATAGGCCACCGCTGCATTGGGGCTATGATAAACGGTCGGATAGTCCCCCTGGACACAAAACTAAACAACGGCGATTTCCTGGAGATACTTACCGGTAAAAATGAAAGGCCGCGCCTGGACTGGATTAACACAGTAGTGACAAACCAGGCAAAATCCAGGATAAGACAGTGGTTTAAGAAGAACTTAAGGGATGAGCACATAGCCCAGGGCAAACAAATGCTTGAGCACGAACTTTCAAAAACTTCCCTTGATGAATTTATAAAAGAAGGCAAAATACTCGATATAGCAAAACAACTCAACTACCAGGCAGTTGAAGACCTTTTTGCCGCACTGGGTTACGGCGAGATATCAATTACCAAAATCACCAACCGCCTGAGAGTAGACGAGCTTGTCCCAAAAGTCAGGCTAAGCAAGAAGCCCCAGGCAAAAAAATCCAGCAGGGTAATCGAAGGGCTTGAGGGTATGCTTCATCACATATCAAAATGCTGCTCACCAGTTCCCGGTGAGCCTATCATCGGTGTTATCACAAGGAGCAGGGGGGTCAGTGTGCACAGGGAAGACTGCATTTCTCTGAAAACCGTTGAACAGGAGAGGTTATTGCCGATTAGCTGGAATATTGACAATGTAAAAAGGGCTTATGTCACAAAAATATTTGTTGAGGTTATTGACAGGCTGGGCGTTTTCAAGGATGTGCTGGCAAAGGTTTCCGATAACAAGACCAATCTCACGGAAGCCAGGGTAAAAAAGAAAAACAAAAACTTTGCCCTGATTGAGCTGGGGCTGGAAATTCACGATATTGACCAGCTTAATAAGGTGATAAACAGCATTAATTCCGTGAGCGATGTGGTAAATGTAAAGCGCAGGCAGTCAGGGTTGTCTCACCGGGACAGGGGCGGCTGAAAATATTAAGTTATGTAAAAATTTTACGGTTTTACTGATAAAAACTGTCAATTTTATCTTTTATAATACTTGTATATTTAGAGGTAAAGTGCTTAAAGGTAGGAATAATGACGATACCTGTCCCGCAATTAACCACAGTAACAGCGCAGAATCCGGGCATTTTGCCCCCTGAAGCCAGGGGAGAGATGCCTGCTAATATTACGCCTATGGATATTGCGAACCTGCCTGACGGGTTGTTACAGGCTGTGGCGGAAAAAGACGCGTATGAGCAGTATGCGAATGACCCTACAAGAAAAGTTACAAGCGTTGTAGGACATTCAATTCCGTTTGTGGACAGCTTTGTAAGAGGTGCGCTACATGATGGCACTAAGGGCTCAGGCAGTGCAAAAATAGCTAAAACTGCAAGCACCGGAGCTGACTGGGGTATATTTGTCGGAATTGTATGGCTGTATAACAAGGGGCTTGACCAGGTTTATAAATTATTCCCCGGGGCAAGGGAATTCAAGCATGACCACCCGACCGTGGCTTATGTGGGTGAATTGGCCACCGGCGTTGGTATAGGTCACCTCGGCGTTCACTACTTTAATAAATGGGGCGGAAACCAGAAAGTATTTGACGAGGTAAGGAATTTCTTTGATAAAAATTACCCGAATCTCGCGGAAAAAGCTGGTAATATAGTAAGACCGCTTGCTGATTTTGCGGAGAAAAACAAGGTAATTATGGGCTGGGCAAGCGTTGGCGTGCTCGCTACTCTCGGCGGCATCATTATAAAGAATATTTACGATGTTTACAAAACCAAGAAAAATGCCGACGATAAGTTCGAGGAACTCAAAGACCAGCGCTACCAGGTAACAAAGGAGCTGCTGGATAAAACTACTCAAAAGCAGTCAGCATAATTAATTATGTCTACTTAATTTATCAATATTTTTTTGTTTGACTCAGCCCTGTTAAAATTGTTAACATTTGTTAATTTTTTGCCATCTTTTGGTCAACTTTTTTTTTCAGCTTACTTAAACATATAGAAACGTAAAATCTATAAGTTTAATAGCTTAAATAATATATAAAGAAAGGAAAATCATGCCAGAATCAGTACAGACAATAACCTACGTATCGTTAGCCCCACAAATAAAAAGGCTGGCAGAAGCGGAAAGGCAAAAAAAAGAAAAGAGCAGGAAAAGGAACTGGGCCATGACAGGTTTAAGTACCGCAGGACTCCTGGCGGCTACAGCAGTAACTGCAAAAATCGCAAGCACTGAAGGAGCAAAAAATACCGGTGAAAGGATTAAAAAAAGCGTAACTACTGCCGGGGAGTGGATTGTTAAACAGCCTGTAATTAAAACAGTCGTGGAAAAAGTTTCACAGTCAAAACAAGACGGACTTATCAGGAAAATCATTGATAGAATTCAAAAGCATCCCAGGGTCAGAAATGCCGCTTTAATAGGAGCCGGTTTAATCGCAGGCGCTCATATTTATGACGCCGGCAAGATTAAGGCAAGGTTCGACGGCTATAATGGAGCTAATGAGGGCATTAACAATCTTCTGGAAAACGCCGGGGACTTGAAGGAAAAGCTCAAGGATTCCCTGGGAATTAAGGAAGAAAAACAATGCACATGCGGCGGCAATCCATGTGCCTGTAAATAATAAAAACCGCTAAAATAGGGAAGATAGAGCGCATAGAGGTAATAGCTACGAATAGCTAAAAATCAATCAGCAGGGAAACATCCTGCTGTCTTTATGTAGAGAGGGCTTAACGGTTTTTACCCCGGAGGCCACTGCATAACGCGCCCGCCAAGCACATGCACATGTATGTGAAAAACCGACTGGCCCGCTCCTTCCCCCGTGTTTATTACAACCCGGTAATTATCACCTGTGCCCAGCTTTTCAGCGGTTTTTTGAGCGCCTTTCATTAACCTGCCCAGCAACTCCATATCATCTACCTCGTTTAGCGAGCTGTAATGACGTTTTGGTATAACCAGGGCATGCACCGGGGCCTGCGGTGAAATGTCTTTAAAAGACACATAATCCTCACCCTCCGCTATAAACTCCGTATTAAGCTCCCTGTTTGCAATTTTGCAGAAAATGCAGTCTTTTTGTACCATTTTTAGACTCCTCCGCTATGTCTTCGGTTTTTAAGTTCCCTAAACCTTTCCCAATACCGTTTATTGTAGAATCAATATAACTAAAACCTTCTTCAATAGCAGCTAATGAATTCTTTAACGCCAGGCCCGTATTATGGGCATGAAAACCAATCGGCCCGGAGTATCCCTTTTGTTTTATTATATCGGCAAATACCCTGATATCAAAAGGGTTAAATTCTCCATATGTATCTGCAATGTATAATATGTCAATGTTTTGAAACTCAATAGAATTTAGAGTGTTTTTATTTTTGATTTTAGTTATATTTAAACTGGTTTTATAACCTTTTTCCATAAAAATTCCTGTAATATCGGCGTATTTTTCGATTTTTTCAGCCGGAGCAGCTACTCTTACCATATCAATCCTGGAATTTTTCTTTTCAGTGAACAGTTTTTTTACTTCCCGCGTGTTTTCAAACTGTTCTGCTTTTATCATGACAGATACCTGCAAATCATCAGGTATTTGCAGGCTATTTATAAACTCATCGGGACAGTACGCGCAAATACCCGTGCTGTCGTCTTTTTTAGCGTATCTAAACCCTATTTCAGCGATGGATACATTGTAATTTTTAATGATATTGATATAATCCCGGACTTCTTCGTCGGAAAACTGCCAGTTATTCAGGTAACCGGCTTCTCTTAGTGTGCAGTCGAGGATTTTAATACTTTCAGATGTCATCAGAACTATGCTATCTCTTTATCTATAATCTCATCTAAAAATTTATTAAGGCTTTTCCCCTGGGAACTTGCCTTTTTTACCAGCTTATAGTGTCTCTGGGGAGTAGTCCTGAGAAGAATTTTTCCTTTATATTCCTCTGGCTTGGGAGGCTCAGGGACTTTATCGCCATGGTTCAACAAAGCTGAAATATGGCTTTCTAAAGCATCCTTAATCATTCCGGCTGCTTCTTCAATGGTTTCACCATCGGACATACACCCTGGAAGCTCTGCCACAGAGACAATATAGCATTTATCTTCATCACTCCATTCAAAGCGGTATGACCAGTTTAAATTAAGATAGTAACTCAAATCTTTTTTCATAGAATTGCCTCCTGCATCATTAAAGGAAATATTTTTACCTTCTACTATTTTTTGTTTCAATTTGTCTTTCTTTGTCATTTAAAGATTTATTTCCTTAATTATATTATGATATCAAAAAATGATATCATGTTCAACCCCCTATCCCTTAACCTCCATCCAGGACGGACCCCAGGCTATATCAACCACAAGCGGTACTTTTAAAGGCTGGTCAAGCTCCATGCACTCTCTTACAAGCTGCTTTGCCCTGTCCAATTCACCTTTGGGCACTTCCAGAACCAATTCGTCATGCACCTGGAGTATTAACCTGGATTTTAAGCCTGAATTTTCCAGCTCATTACTGAGCCGTATCATAGCCAGCTTTATCATATCAGCGGCTGTGCCCTGGAGAGGCGAGTTTATGGCCGCGCGCTCGGCAAATTCCCTGACCTGCCTTACCCTGCTGTTTAAGTCATCCTTAAAATACCTTTTCCTGCCGTATAGTGTCCTTGCATAACCGCTTGCCCGGGCCTCATTTACGGTTTTATCCATATAATCCCTGATTTTTGGGTATGTAGCAAAGTATTTGTCAATCATATCCTTTGCCTCAGCCGGGGTAATCCTCAAAGTCTCAGACAAACCGTAGCTTGACTGGCCGTAAATTATGCCGAAATTAACGGTCTTGGCGGCTCTTCTCTGTTCCGGAGTTACCTCCCCGGCCTGGACGTTAAAAATTTTTGCCGCGGTGTCCGTATGTATATCCCCGTTAAGGCAAAATGTCTCTATAAGGGCCTCATCTCCCGATATATGAGCTAATAGCCTCAATTCCACCTGTGAATAATCAGCGGACAAAATAACCGCATTCTCCCTGTCCTCAGGCACAAATGCCGCCCTTATCCTGTTTCCCATCTCGGTTCTTATGGGAATGTTCTGCAAATTCGGGTCACTGCTTGACAAGCGGCCTGTTGTAGTGGCTGCCTGGTTAAAACTGGTGTGTATCCTGCGGGTTTTCGGATTCACAAGCGCGGGCAGGGTATCGACATAAGTTGACTTGAGCTTTGAATAATGCCTGTGAGACAGCAAAAGGCTGATTATCGGATGCTCGTCCTTTAGGGACTCCAGTACCTGGGCGCTTGTTGAGTAGCCGGTTTTTGTTTTTACTTTTCCTTTGGGGGGGATTCTCAATTTTTCAAACAAAATTTCGCCTACCTGCTTTGGGGAATTCACATTAAAGCTCTCTCCCGCAAACTCAAATATTTTTGACTCTATTTTTTCAAGATTAGATTGAAGTTCGTCCGAGAGGGTTTTTAAATAAGCTGTGTCTATGCTTACCCCGTTCCTTTCCATCTCGGCCAGCACCGGCGCAAGAGGCTGTTCAACCGTGTAAAGGAGCTGTTTTTCCTCATCATTAAGGGTCTTATCATAAAACCCGGCCAGTTCCCAGGTCGCCCTGGCATCAGCACAGGCATAGTCCGCAGCTTTCTCAACCTGCACCTGTGCCATTGTTATCTGGTTTTTACCCTTTCCTATCAGCTCTTCTATAGGAGTCATATCATAATCAAGATAAATAAAAGCCTGCTGCTTAAGCCCATGCTTAAATGAAGGGTCTTTTACATAGCTGGCAAGCATAGTGTCCATTGATATGCCTTTCAGCTCTATGTTAAGCCCTTCCAGGATATGAATTTCATATTTTGCGTTCTGCAAAACCTTCTTTATGTCAGGATTTTCAAATATTGGTTTTAATTTTTCCAGCACATAATTAAATTCTGGCTGTTGTCCAAAGTTATGCCCCACCGGGACATAGTGTGTTTCGCTGTCCCAGCCGAACGACAGGCCAACCAGTCTTGCTTCAAACACATTGAGGCTTGTGGTTTCCGTATCAAGCGCAAAAACGGGCCGCTTCAGTAATTTTTCATAAAATTCGTCAAATTTTTCATTTGTATCAATAATTTTTGCGTTAATATCAAAGCGTTTTTCTGTTTCCACAAGTATCTTTTGCCCGTCCTCACAGCAGTGAGAGAGTACATCCGGCATTATTTTCAACAAGCTGTTGAACTGGTACTTTTTTAAATATGCTGTTAAGTGCCCTACATCGGGCATTGTAACGTGTGTGTGCTCAAAATCAAACTCAATGGGCACGTCTTTGCGGATTGTTGCGAGGTATTTACTTTTTATTGCCATTTCATGGTCAGTTTCGAGCTTTTCTTTTATGCTCTTTGAGGTTATTTCACCAAGGTGTTCATAGATATTTTCAACTGAGCCGTATTGTTCAATGAGTTTTACGGCTGTTTTTTCCCCTATTCCCTTAACCCCCGGGATATTATCGGATGAATCCCCGCTCAGTCCCTTGAAGTCAACAACATTTTCCGGCCAAATACCCAGTTTTTGATGAATTTTTTCCCTGTCAAACTCTACAAGCTCGCCTTTTGTAGGGATTAGCACAATTACATTCCCTTCCGGGTCAACCAACTGGAAGGAATCCTGGTCCCCGGTAAGTATCAGGGTTTTATGGCCCAGTTGTTTTGCTTTTTGGGCTATAGTGCCTATTATGTCGTCGGCTTCAAAGCCGGGCATCTCGTAAATCGGTATATCAAAGGCTTTTATGCCCTCTATAATATAACCGAGCTGCTCACCCAGTGAATCCGGCATGGCCTGGCGGTTGGCTTTGTATTCGGGATATGCTTCCAGGCGGAATGTCTGGCGGCCTTTATCAAATGACACGGCGATAGCATCAGGTTTTACCTTGCGCAACAGGTCAAACAGCGCTTTCATAAACCCGTACACCGCCCAGGTGGGCACGTTATCGGTTGTTTTCATGCGCGTGCGCTCCAGGGCAAAGAATTGCCTGTACGCCAGCGCATGGCCGTCTATTAAAATAAGTGTTTTTGGGGCTGTTTTCATATTCATTTAATAATTGTTATACAGGTATAACAAATTATCAATACGATTAGAATTTTTCCGGCCATTTTCCGGCGGAGTGAAAAATCCTCAGAATTTCAACCATGAGATTCCGGGTCAAGCCCGGAATGACATCCATAATTGATAAAAACCTAAACAATCCCCCTTAAATACTCGGCACTCTGCTCAGGTATAGCAATATTAATACACATGCCGGTCCCGAGTTCAAAACCTGCCATGATAGTCATTTTCGGGATTAATTCCATGTGCCAGTGGAAAAAATTCCCGGCATTCTCCTGTGTTGGCGAGGTGTGTATAAAATAATTGTAAGGCGGGTTGTCCAGGCCCCTGTAAATTTTGTAAAGAACCTTTTTCCATACCTCTGACAGGCTCTTTAGCTGTTTGTCGTTCAGTCTGTTGTAAGCGCTGCTGTGGAATCTGGGCATAACCCAGGTTTCAAAGGGGGATTTGGATGCATAGGGCGCAAAAGCAAGGAACTCATTGTTTTCATAGATAATTCTTGAGCGGTTTTCCAGCTCTGATTCCGCCATATCGCAGTAAACGCACCTATTATGTTCCTTAAAGTACTTTTTAGCTCCGGCTAATTCCTGCTCAATAAGCGGGGGAATCACGGGCGTGGCAATAATCTGGCTGTGAGGATGGGACAGGCTCGCGCCTGCGGGGCTGCCGTTATTTTTGAACATGGCAATGTATTTTACAGATGGATCCTGGCACAAAAAATTATACCTTTGCTTATAAGCCTTTAAAAGCAGCTCAATCTGGGGTTCCGGGAACAATGCGGTGTTAAGGGTATGATGAGGGGATTCAATAACAACTTCAGCACTGCCTCTGGCATGACTGGAAAATTCCAGCAAACCTTTGTTTTCAATGCTAAATTCCCCATTAAGGCTCAGGGCAGAGTATTTATTGGGAACAACCCGCAGTGTCCAGCCCGGGCTATCGGGAGCACCCTGTTTTTCACGGTAAGAAAACACTTCCGGGGGGGTGGTATATTCATTACCGTAACAGAAAAAGCACTCAGGGTCGTGAGCATCACCGCTGTGAATAATTTCTTCTGCCCGGTTTGGCAAATGCGGTCGTTTTGCCCTTTCTGTAGCTATTATTGTCCACTCACCCGTTATCGGGTTCATTCTCATTTCCGGCATAGTATAATTTTATACGTAAATGCCAAAAAGGAAAACCTTTTAAATGAACAAAAAATCAATAATCGCAATAGTGGGCAGGCCAAATGTCGGCAAGTCAACATTTGTCAACAGGCTCATCGGCTCGAGGGAGTCCATAGTGGATGATATGCCGGGAGTTACAAGAGACAGGCTGTATTTTGACGTTGACTGGGCCGGAATACACTTTACAGTAATTGACACAGGCGGTATTGTGCCGGGTATGGATGATGAGATAATGCTCTCCATCTCATCACAGGTAGAAATCGCTTCTGAACAGGCTGATGCGATAATTTTTATTGTTGACGGCAAGGAGGGCTTAACTCCTGCTGATGAAGACATTGCCAATATGCTCAGGAAAACAAAAAAATCTGTATTTATAGCTGTAAATAAAATAGACACACCGGATAACGCCGCATTAATCAATGAATTTTACGGATTAGGGCTGGGTGAGCCGCATGGTATTTCTGCAATGCACGGCACAGCAGGTGTTGGAGACCTTTTAGACGAGGTTATCAAAAACCTGCCCGAATACACAGAAGAAGAAGGGGAAAAACGTGTTAAAATCGCGGTATCAGGCCGCCCTAACGTAGGCAAGTCCTCGCTGGTTAATAAAATGCTCGGGGAAGAAAGGGTTATAGTGAGCGAGGTTTCCGGCACAACCCGTGATGCGATTGATGTGAACCTCACAGTAGAGGGCAAAAACTACACCATTGCAGATACAGCAGGAATCAGGAAAAAAGCCAGGGTTGAGTATGGCGTGGAAAAATTCTCCGTAACCAGGGCATTCAGGGCCATAAGAGAATCTGATGTGGTGCTGTTGCTCATTGACGCTGTAGAAGGAATAAGCGACCAGGACAAAAAAATAGGCCAGAAAATCATTGAAGAGGGCCGGGCAATTGTTATCATTGTCAACAAATGGGATTTGGTGGAAAATAAAACTACGCATACAATTAATGAATTCACGAAAAAGATACGCAATGAAGCCCCGCACCTGGATTTTGCCCCAATTTTGTTTATAAGCGCAAAAACCGGACAAAGGGTCAGCAAAATTTACCGGTATGTACTGGAATCATATGATTATGCAAACAAAAAAATAGCCACAAGCCTTTTAAACAGGGTAATTATGGAAGCATACTCTCTAAATCCGGCCCCCTCCAAAAAAGGCAAAGCGTTAAAAGTTTATTATTCCACCCAGGCAGGGACTGCGCCGCCGACTTTCATACTTTTCATCAATGATAAAAAGCTGTTTGGCGCATCTTATGAAAGGTATATAGAAAACAAACTGCGGCAGGCGTTCGGGTTCTTCGGCACGCCGGTGAGGATTATCAGCAGGGAGCGTGGAGAGAAGTAAAAATATATTATTGACTAAGTAAGCATTTCTTACACATCAAGGTTACTTACATACATGGCGTTGGTTTCAATAAATTCTCGCCTCGGCTCTACTCTTTCGCCCATAAGGGTGTCGAAAAGCTGGTCGCAAACCAGTGCATCATCAATATCAACCTTTAATAATGTCCTTGTTTCAGGATTCATGGTGGTTTCCCAGAGCTGGTCAGGCATCATCTCGCCAAGCCCCTTGAACCTCTGGATATTAACGCCGCGTTTGCCCCTCTCCTCAACGATTTTATAAATATCATCAAATGATTTTATCGTAATATCAGCCTTATCATCAATAACAAGCTGCAGGTCCTTATCCTCTTCAATAAGGAACTCCGTTATCCGGGGGTAGGAATTCCTGAGCCTCTTGTACTCAATACTGTTTAATAACGGGGCGGTAATTACCGCGGGTGTCTCAGCATTCTCAACATATACAAGAATGCAGTTCTTGCCTATTTCAGGATTAGGCTTAACCTTTGTCCTTATTGCCACATGGTGCTTCTCGCAATATTCATGCAGCAGTGCGTCAAGCTCTTCAAGCTGCTCAATCGTCTCAAACTGTTCTATTTTCGCATCAGCCCTGATCAAGCCCCTGATAACCATTTCATGTATGCCGCCGATAATCGGGTTATCAAATGAATGGTAAAAACCTGACATATTGCCGATGAGCTTTACCAGCTCATCACCCTTGCAGGACTTTGTCCTTGCGGAGTTAAACAGCACAAGCCCGTTTATTCCCCTCTCGGTTAAAACCCTGTCAAGTGTCCTGTCATCGTAGATATATTGTGAATGCTTGCCGATTGTGAGTTTGTACAATGGCGGCTGTGCGATATAAATATGGCCGTTTTCGATTAAAGGCTTTGAATACCTGAAAAAGAACGTTAACAGGAGGGTCCTGATATGCGCCCCGTCAACATCGGCGTCAGTCATTACAATTATTTTATGATAGCGGAGTTTTTCCATTTCAAACTCCTCCTCGTCCTTGCTGATGGTTATGCCCAGCGCCTGGACGAGCGCCTGTATTTCGTTGTTATTGTACAGCTTGTCTATGCGTGCCCTTTCCGCGTTAAGTATTTTTCCCCTCAGGGGCAGTATTGCCTGGAACATCCTGTTCCTGCCCTGCTTTGCGCTGCCTCCGGCGGAATCCCCCTCTACTATGTAAATTTCGCATTTGTCCGCTTCCCTGTTGCTGCAATCAGCCAGTTTCCCCGGGAGTGCGGAATTTTCCAGCACGTTTTTCCTTCTTGTGAGCTCTCTTGCCTTTCTGGCGGCTTCCCTTGCCCTCGCTGCCTGGATAACTTTTGCGATGATTGTTTTGGCGCACTTGGGGTGAAGCTCAAGCCAGTCCTGCAAATATTCGTTAATTACGCTGTTTACCACTCCCTGTACTTCACTGTTTCCGAGTTTTTCCTTTGTCTGCCCTTCAAATTGCGGGTTCGGGATTTTAACGCTTACTATTGCGGTAATGCCCTCCCTTACGTCATCTCCCGTTAAGTTATCGTCATTTTCCTTTATAAGGCTGTTTTTCCTGGCATAATCGTTGATAACCCTGGTAAGGGCGTTCCTGAAACCCGTCAGGTGCGTCCCGCCGTGTTCCGTGTTTATGTTATTGGCGAAGCTGAGGATTGTTTCGCTGTAAGCGTCAGTATATTGCAGCGCAACTTCCACCTGGACCTCTTCCCTTGTTGTATCCGTATAAAAAATACCCGGGTGAATACTGTTTTTGTTTTTGTTCAGGAATTCGACATAGCTGGAGATACCTCCCTCATAAAAATATACATCCTCTGAGGTTGTTTCTTCATCTATAAAGACTATTTTAAGACCTTTATTCAGGAAAGCCATTTCCCTGAGCCTTTTTGAGACAATATCCTTATCAATTTTCGTTGTTTCGGTGAAAATTTCCCTGTCCGGCCAGAAGGTTGTTTTTGTGCCGGCCCTGTCTGTTTGGAATTCCCTCATAACCGGGGACGTAGGCTCACCCCTTAAATAAACCTGTTTATGCAGCCAGCCTTCCCTTGCGACTTCAACGACCATTTTTTCCGACAGCGCATTAACAACAGACGCGCCGACCCCGTGGAGCCCTCCGGACACCTTATACCCGCCGTCGCCGAATTTCCCGCCCGCATGCAGTACTGTATGGACTATTTCCAGGCAGGACTTGCCGTCACAGTCTTCCTTTACCTCAACAGGTATTCCGCGGCCATTATCCTCTACAGTTATGCTGTCGTCTTTATGGATTACAACCCTTATCTCGCTGCAATAACCTGCCAGTCCCTCGTCAATCGAATTATCTACTATTTCATAAATTAAGTGGTGCAGTCCCCGCTGGCTTGTTGAGCCTATATACATACCGGGTCTCAGCCTTACCGCCTCCAGCCCTTCCAAAACACGTATATTATCAGCATTGTAAAGATTCGTGCCATTCTCCGTCATTTTTGTCACTATTAAATCCTTTTTAAAACATTACATTAAAATTATAGCACCAGGACAATTATTCTTCCGCGGGAGTTTCTTCCGCCTGTACCGTTCCTTCTTCTTCCGGGGCTGCCTCTTCCGTTTCCTCCGGCGCTTTTGGCACGCTTGCCCTTACTACTGCCACATCCGGGTTTAACAGTGATTTTACCCCTTCCGGGTAATTAATCTGCTCTACGGTAATAAAGTCCTCATAGTTTTCCAGTTTTGAGATATCCAGCTCAATCGCATTAGGCATATCAGCGGGAAGGCATTCCACTTCCATTTCCGTGAGGTTTACCGACAGTTCAGCTCCTGCCTTTACAGCGGGGGATTCCCCGGTTATTTTAATCGGGACTGTAATTTTAACTGTTTCATCTTCTCTTATATGCAGGAATTCTATGTTTAGCACATTATCACCGGTTGGTTTTTTCTGGACTTTCTTAACTATTGAGTTAAATGTTTTATTCTCGATATTTAGCTCAAAAATAGCGTATTTATCCTTTTTGTAGGTATTAGTAAATTCTTTTGTGTCCACTTCAATTGAAATCGACTCCATCCCCCTGCCATAGAGGGTTGCGGGGACTTTTCCCGAGCTTCTTAATTGCCTCGGGTTAAGCGAATTGTTTCTTTTTTTAGCTGTTAACTGACTTTTTGCCATATTATCTCCTTTATTATTTTTATATACATGAATGAGTTTGAATTTTTGAAAACCGGCAAAGCCGGATTTTCCAAAATTCATCGCTCCCGCTTCGCTTATACTGCTACAGGCATTTACCTGTCAAAATCTGAAATTTAATTTGGCAGCAGTATAATGGGATAATTATAGGGCAAACATAATTAACACACAATAATTTTTGGAGCGGTATAAACAGGAGGCATACTTCACCCGGCTTTTAACTCACTTCTTCTTTTAATCAGGTCAATAAACGCTTCCAGCCTGGTAATAAATCCTGCCCTTCCCGTAAATTCATCCAGCACAAGGGATAAAACAGGAATATCTTTTTCCCTCGTTACTACAGGGAGTATGTTCTGGGAAATTATTTCCGGCATACAGGTGAAAGGCAACAGGTGAATTACCCCGTCACTTTTATTTTCGCCCGCATAAACCGTATCCCCGATTGACTCCAGCGCATCCCCGCCAACATCACGTTTTATAAAATCTTTTGCAAGTTTTTTTACCTTTTCCCCATGGGTTTCATTGAATTTAAATAACCTGGGCTTTAGAAAACTATCTGTCCAGTCACTCAGTTTTATTTTTCTGTGTACCTGCACACCCAGCTTCCCTAATTCATTTTCAATGTCCATATTTGAAAAATGGTCAATAACAACGTAAATTTCCCCGGTTAAATCTACGTGTAAAACAGGTTTATACTTATTTACGGGCAAGCCGGAAAATAACAGCGAGCTTTTTTGGGCTGCTTTTTTGCACTCTCCCGGGGTCATGGCCTCATCAAGCAGTTTCAATGACTTTGTGTATATCGTTTTTGCGCTTCCTTTTTTTATTTCCCTTGCCCTGTGGTAGCTGTATATATTGTCCAGCTTATCGAGCAACTCAACTTTAATCAGGGCAATTTTTACGGCCCTTATCAGGTCAGCCGGGTTGTTATTGCCTGTTGCCTCGCTGAAACCGCTGTATAGTTCAAATATTTTGCCTTTATACAGGTCCATGTTAATAAATTTTACGTTATATCCCATATCCCGGATAGCATTCCTGGCGATTTCACTGTACTGCCCAAGCCTGCAGGTGCCCGGACTGTCAATCATTAAGACAGTATCAGCCCCCGCCTCGATTGCTTCCAGGTAATTCCCCAGCACAAGTTTATATGGAAGGCAGACTACTTCCGGGCTGTGCTTGCTGCCTAAATTCAGGGTTTTTTTTGTAGTGTAAGGGGGTATTACAAAATCCGCCCCAAGTAACCTCAGTGCGCCTGCAAGGGCAATGCAGGTATTTCCCATATGAGGAAAGGTAACTTTCATAATTTTCTGATTTTAAATTTAAAAAAAATCAAAACATATTATCCGGTTGGATATAAGCCTGTAATAATTACTCATTAAAATCCTTTTTAACCCTCAAATTCTTGAGGTATTCCCGAACATCATCCGCTACATTTATATTTTGTATTGAAATATTGAATTTATTAAGCTCTGCAAGGGTGTTTTGCTCATAACTTAATTGTTCTTTGTTTTCAATCACCTTTTCCTCTTTTAGTGGTGAGGACTCACCTGTTTCCAATATATAGACCAGCCTGTCCAGGTCATAAGTAGAGGGCTTTTTGTAATGGGCCAGGATTTCTTCTTTTGTTATCCCGTAAGGAAATTTATAGAGCCATTTTAAGGTAACAGAGTCTCTTTTTGATATCCTGGTAATCCCGTAGCGGTGGGGAACATACATTATGTCATCGCAGAACGGGCTGTGATTAAGCCCCAGGGCATGGCCTATTTCGTGGATTATAGTATGAAAAACCTCGTTTTTATCCTGGTACTGGTGGTGAATAATCCCGTCAGAAAGGCCTATGCTGACCTCTGAAGAAAACAGCCTGCCCTCATTATCAAAATTAAAATTACAATGCCCGAGGGACTTGCGCTCTACCCTTTTCCATTCAATATTAATCTGGGAATCGTATAATCTTTCAACGAATTGAAATTTGATCCTGCCGCGAGAAGCCTTTTCCCATATATTTACAGCCTCCTGAATCATACCATAATACGTATGTTCATCATCTTTTGCCTTATACCAGCGAAACGGCGCGACAAATAAAGTTAAGGGCATTGTTTTATCAGGCCAGCGTATAAGCCTGCCTTTTCTGAAGCAGGCAGACAGGTATGAAATGTTTTCAGGATTAGCCATTTGTCTTCATTTTTAAATGCGAACAAATTATATTATACATTGACAGGCTTTAAATGTGCAGGTAAAAACTAAATAAGTGCCAGCCACAGTAACAACCTAGGTGCCTTAAAATAAAAAATTTTCTCAAATTTCCCGCCCACCCAACCCCAGTGGTGGTTAAGGGCTTCGCCCTTAA
>JANQGS010000276.1 GCA_028277195.1 Candidatus Gastranaerophilales bacterium | reverse complement strand
GCAATTCGAGTTAATTTAGTTAATATTATTATAAAAAAAAATTTTTACCTACTGAAAATTTAAATATTATTGTTAACTTTATTGTGTTATTCCCGGAATATTGATAAAATCAACAAAACGCTGGAGGGGTAAAATGTATAAAAACCTGCTTTTATCATTAATTCCGGTAATATTCTTCGCTGTTTCCATGCCCGCTTTTGCACAGGAATTTCCTGAGCACCCTGAGCCGGAAGTGGATTTTGCGAGCGCAAAAGTCCTGGAAATAGTAAAAGAAGAACAAAATGAGGAGCTCACAGGCGCTTTTCAATCCTCCCAGATAATTCAAACCGCTAAAATACTTATACTGAACGGGGAATACAGGGGTAAAGTAGTTGAACTGGAGAACCAGCTTACCTCAAACCCTGTTTATGATATAAAACTCAAGCCCGGTATGCGAATTGTTTTAAACATAGAAAAAACCCCCGGGCAAATAATGTTTTATCCTTCCGATATCGAGCGATTTCCTGTTTTAATGGTAATTTTAGGGTTATTTTTAGTGCTTCTTCTTTCTATTGGGGGCAAAAAAGGGTTCAGGTCAGTAATATCACTTGTTATAACAGCTTTACTGGTATTTTTTGCCCTTGTGCCCGCTATACTGAACAAGTTTCCGATTATACCCTCTGCGGTAGTTGTGGCTTTGGTTTCCACCCTGCTTACAATGGCGATTGTGGGAGGCCTTAACCTTAAAAGCCTCGCTGCCAGCCTGGGAACTATCCTAAGTGTATCAATAGCCGGGGTTGTTTCCCTCCTGGTAATATACAGCGCACCTTTGAGCGGTTTTCATGACCAGGAGTCAGCCATGCTGTGGATGGCGCGGCCTGACCTTAATTTTACGGAAATACTTGCCGCTGCTGTTATAATAGGAGCATTAGGGGCGGTAATGGATGTAGGAATGTCGGTTTCCAGCAGTATTGCGGAGCTTAAAAAAGTGAATAATGCATTACAGCCGGTTGAACTGTTTAAATCAGGCATGAACGTTGGCAAGGACATAATGGGCACAATGGCAAATACCCTTATACTTGCCTATATAGGCGGTGCTTTTTCGCTGGTGCTTCTGGCAGCCAATGCCCCGCTTATAAAGCTGGTTAACCTCAATTCCATAGCGACCGAAATAACCGCAGCCATTACCGGAAGCATAGGCATTGTACTGTGTGTGCCTATTACAGCCTTGATTGCGGGTTATCTTATCGGCAGGCAAAAAATTTCTTAAACCAGTTTGCTGCCAGCTCACTCGCCTTTTCCAGGGTACCCGGCTCTTCAAACAGGTGTGAAGCGCCTTTTACAATAGTAAACTCCTTTTGTCCATTGATTTTTTCAAAACAATTCCTGTTAAGCTCGATTACAAGGTGGTCAAGCCCTCCAACAATAAGTAACACAGGAGTTTCCAGCTTTTCAAGAAGGTCTTCCTCGGCCAAGTCTGGCCGTCCGCCACGAGAAACCAGCGCCTTAACCTCATGTTCCAGCTCTGATGCGGCATTTAGAGCGGCAGCCGCCCCGGTGCTTGCCCCAAAATAGCCTATAGCCAGGTCTTTTGTCTTTTCATTGTTCTTTACCCAGAGTGTGACAGCCTTAATTCGCCTGGTTAGCAGGTCAATATTAAACCTGTTCATATATTCAAATTTTTCAAAAGGGGTTAAAAGGTCAAATAGAAGCGTTGCAAACCCGCTCTTTTGCAGTGTTTCAGATACAAAGTTATTTCTCGGGCTATGCCTGCCGCTTCCGCTGCCATGAACAAAAATGATTATGCCGGCAGGATTTGAGGGTATAGCCATAATACCTTCAAGGGCTATATCATTTATTTTTATAGTTACATTGTTTGTCATTAAACTTAACCTGAGTTGCTAATTAACCGTAAATTTATTCAAAATCCCCACCCGCCCGCCCTGGA
>JANQGS010000242.1 GCA_028277195.1 Candidatus Gastranaerophilales bacterium | reverse complement strand
CTTAACCACCACTGGGGTTGGGTGGGCGGGAAATTTGAGAAAATTTTTTATTTTAAGGCACCTAGGTTGTTACATTAAACTAAATAATTGTAGTATTATTGTATACTGCTCCCAAATTAAATTTCAGATTTTTACAGTCAATGCTTGGAGCAGTATAGGTGAAGCGGGAGTGATGAATTTTGGAAAATCCGGCTTTGCTGCGCAAATGCGGACAGCGCCGCCTGCTTCGCCCGGTTTTCAAAAATTCAAACTCATTCATGTGTAACATTATTGAAAAACAGGAGATGTATAAATGCCCAAGCGCCCGCCCAGGATAAACGCCCACTGCCACCTTCTATGCCTGGAGTTTATCCCGAATAAAATGACCTCGGAACTCGCCCTGCCCGAGATGCTGGTAGGCAGCTTTATTATGAGAAAACTTGCCGGGGCTGTAAAACGAAGGGGAGCTGAATTCCTGGGGGCTTTCAGCGAAAAAATCAAGTGTAAAGACAATGTAAATGAGTGCTATGTTAATTCTATTGACCCTGACTACAACTGCGAGGGCTGCTTCGGGGAGGTTATAAAGAATTTTATCTATAACTGCGGGGAATACCTTAACTCCCGGGCAGTGAAAAACAAAGGCAACAGCCTAAACCCTGCTGACAAGCGCTTTGATATTTACACACCGCTCATGATGGACCTTGAGTGGGGCGCAAACAGCAGCGATAAACGCTTTAAGGGAATGATAAGCTATGAAAAACAGGCGGAATTTATTTCAGAACAGGTAAAACGCTTTCCTTTCAGGCTGTTTCCATTTATTATGCTTGACCCGAGAAGGAAAAACAGTTATGAGCTCTGCAAAAAGGCCATAGAGGAAATGGGGTTTTTGGGCATAAAAATGTACCCGCCAATGGGGTATTTCCCGAACCCGGTCAATTACGAATATTTAAACACTAAAAGCGAGTATTTTGACAGGGAAAAAAGGGATAAATTAAGGAAAATGGCCACCGGTGATGAAAATGATAATGACCGCCTGCTTAAAAAGATGGACGGAAGGCTGGAAAGTTTATACAGTTATTGCGAGGCCAACAACATACCCATAACAACACATGCAGGCTCATCAGGGGCTTATGATATTGATATGACCCAGGGCCAGGCTAATATATTCTCCAATATAAACAACTGGCAGGCCGTGCTTGAAACTCACCCGAATCTCAGGCTTAATTTTGCGCATTTTGGCGGCAATTATATAAAAACCTCAGATGATGCGGTCAGGATACAGGCTTCCGTCTGGAGAAAAAAGATTATAAACCTTTTGAAGACCTATCCTAACGCCTACGCAGATATTTCCTACCACAATATGGGGCTGGAATCCACGTCTTTTGGGGAAAAAGAATACCATCATGACCAGGTGGGCATTGAAAAATACTATTTTGAGCTAAAAGAAATATTACTTGATAATGATTTATGCGGGAAAATACTTTTCGGGACCGACACGCCTATGATAACTCATTCCTGGAGCGAGAAGGATTATTTTGACCAGTTTGTAAAGAACATAAAGGACGATTTATTTACAGGCATAGTAACCACGAACCCGATCAGGTTTTTATTCGGTAAAAACGGAGAAATACCCGGGGAATACACTGATTTTATCCGAAAACATAACCCGGGAATGCTGGAAGGGGAGAATTTGCCGGATTGGGTGGAAGAGAAGGCGGGCGGGTATTTTATACTGAATTAACGAATTATTTTTCCTCAGCCCTGAATCCGGACTTTTTCATGAGAAAATACTAACATGAATAAAAATATAGTATTAATAGGGCTTATGGGTTCGGGAAAATCAACCCTGGGTAAACATATAGCACAAAAAACCGGCAAGGAATTCCTTGATACTGACGAGCTTATCGTACAAAAAGCCGGAAAACCCATAAGCAAAATATTTGAAGAAGACGGGGAAATGGTTTTCCGCGACCTGGAGGCTGAAATAATAGAGGAAGCCTCCAACAAGCACGACTGCGTTATTTCGACCGGGGGCGGGGCTGTTTTGCGGGATGAAAATATTGAAAACCTGAAAAAATCAGGGATTTTGTTTTTTCTCAAAGCCTCGCCTGAAACCCTGTATGAACGGGTAAAAGACGATGACTCCCGGCCTTTGTTAAAAGGAGACAACCCGGTCGGAATTTTAAGAAGAATACTCACGGCCAGGACTCCCTACTATGAACGGGCTGATTTCAGGGTTAATACCGAAAACTTATCTGTTGAACAGGGATGCGAGGAAATTTTAAGGTTATACCATGGCAATGATAATTAAAAACGGCTTTGTAGTCAGCTCAAAAGAAACAAAACAGGCTGATATTCTCGTAAAAAACGGGAAAATAGCCTCTGTTGAAGAAAATATAACCGAACCAGCATCGGAAATCATTGACGCGGCTAATATGCTGGTCATGCCCGGGGGCGTGGACGTGCATACACACCTGGACATGCCGTTTATGGGCACAGTTTCCGGAGATGATTTTGAAACGGGTACAATAGCGGCAGCATTCGGCGGGACAACCTCTATTGTTGATTATGTGATACCCGGAAAATGGGATAATCTTAAAAGGGCAGTAAATAAATGGCATAAAAAAGCCTCAGGCAAGGCTGTAATTGATTATGGGTTTCATGCGGCTATTGTCCCCCCGGTGCATAAAGCGGTAAAGGAATTGGACTACCTGCTGGAAACGGGCATTACAAGCATTAAATGCTTTCTCGCATATAAAAATACCCTCATGCTCGATGATGCGGCATTTTTTAACCTGCTGGAAGAAGCCGCAAAACGTAAAATTTTAGTGTGCGTACACGCTGAGAACGGGGAAGTAATCGATTACCTGGCAAAAAAATATTTAAAGGAAGGAAAAACAGAACCTGTTTACCATGCATACTCAAGGCCGCCTGAGCTTGAAGGGGAAGCGGTTGCAAGGGCTATAACACTCGCCGGTATCGCCGGTGCGCCTGTTTATTTTGTGCACTTATCATCAAAGCAGGCCATTCAGGAAATAAAGCAGGCAAAAAAGAGTAAAAAAAAGGTGTTTGCTGAAACATGCCCGCAATATATGCTGCTATCCGAGAACAAATACTTTGAAAAACGCTTTAAAGGGGCTAAATACGTTATGTCTCCCCCGCTAAGAAAGCTAAAACATTGCGATTACATAAAAAAATCATTAACTGACGGGCTTATCGACGTTATAGCAACAGACCACTGCCCTTTTACCTTCAGGCAAAAACAAAAAGGCCTCAAGAATTTTTCACTCATACCCAACGGTATCCCCGGCATAGAAACCCGGATGCCTTTGATGTATAATGAAATGGTAGTTAAAATGGGAATGGATTTAAGCAGGTTTGTTGAGCTTAATTGCACAAAACCGGCAAAACTATTCGGATTAAAGGAAAAAGGGGATATTAAACCCGGCAAGGACGCTGATATAGCAATATGGAACCCTGATTTAATCTGGAAAATAAAGAAGAAAAAATTGCACGAAAATGTTGACTATACCCCCTTTGAAGAGTGCGTAGTCACGGGAAAGCCCATAACAGTATTGTCCAGGGGCGAAATAATAATAGAAAACGATGAGCTAAAGGCAAAACCCGGAAGGGGCCTGTATATTAAAAGGGAAAAATCCTCATTTTCATAAAAAGGAGAAAAAATGACAGCAGAATACAAAAAAGCATTGCAGCAGATAAACAATATCCTCACGCAGGTAAGAGGTTGTCTTTGACCCTGAGCGCACAAAAAACAAAATAACTGAACTTGAAAACAAGCTCCAGTCGCCTGATGTCTGGGCTGACCAGCAGCAGGCGCAGAAATTGTCAAGGGAGCTAAGTGAGCTAAAAACCGCACTTTCAGGTTATGAAAACTGGAAAACCAGAGCCGAGGAAGCGGATGTATTAATTGAACTCGCCGAGGAAGAGCGGGATGAGTCGCTATATCCTGAAATAGAGGACAATATATCGAAATTAACAAAGGAACTCAACAGTTGGGAACTCCAGAGAAAACTGGGCGGTGAATATGACGACTCTGACGCTATATTAACCATTAACGCGGGAGCGGGGGGCACTGATGCCCAGGATTGGGCGGAAATGCTGCTCAGGATGTACCTCAGGTGGGCGGAGTCCAGGGGATGGAAAACCGAAATCCTCGATACATCAGAAGGCGATGAAGCAGGCATAAAAAGCGCGACCGTAAGGGTTTCCGGGAAGTACGCCTATGGCTACGCCAGGGCCGAAAAAGGAGTGCACAGGCTCGTGAGGCTCTCTCCATTTAACGCCAATAACAAGCGCCAGACCAGTTTTGCCTCCCTGGAAGTAAGCCCTGTTATGGACGATATTGAGTCAAAACTTGATATAAACCCTGATGATTTGGAAGTAACCACTATGCGGGCCGGAGGCGCGGGCGGCCAGAACGTTAACAAGGTTGAAACAGCGGTCAGGATACTCCATAAACCTACCGGAATAGTTGTTAAATGCCAGCAGGAACGCTCACAATCCCAGAACAGGGAACTTGCCATGCAGCTTTTGGCCTCAAAACTGCTTGCCATAAAACAGGCTGAGCATGAACAAAAAATGGCCGAGCTAAAAGGCGAGGTCATGGACGTTAATTTTGGTTCACAGATAAGGTCTTATGTTTTCCACCCTTATAAAATGGTGAAAGACCTCAGGACTAATTATGAAACCGGCAATATTGACGCTGTAATGAACGGCGAGCTTGACGGTTTTATCGAGGCGTACCTGGTTAAATTGAGTCCTCAATAAACAGCCGCTCATCCTCAATAAACTTTTTCATGTCAAAAATGCTCATTATCTTTTCATCCGGGAGCATTACCTCCGCAAGCGTATACTTGCTTTTTTCATATTTTGACTGAATATTAAGGTTCATCCTTTCAGTCGGGATATTTTCTATGTCAAAAACATCGTCAACAAGTATACCTGCCTGTATATCCGATATTTTCACAACAATTATTTTTGTTTTTTCGGAAATAGGGGTCTTTGATATTTGCAGGAAGTATTTTATGTCCACAATGGTTATAAATTCACCCCGCAGGTTTATTATTCCTGATATAAATTCCGGCACACACGGCACAGACACCATGTTTACGAGCTTGAGCTTTGATATTTCCTTAACATACTTAAGGTTTATAGCATATATTTCATTATCAAGGGTAAACGATATAAAGTAATTTTCATGGTAGTCCAGGCTCCCGGTTACAACCCTTGCTTCTTTCTGCAATTTTTCGGCCCTTTTCAGGAGTTTTGTCCTTAAAGCCGGGTCGGCAGGGCAATAACTCTCAGGGACGCTTACCCGGGCCGATATATCCGAAGGGCTCAGCTCTATATTTTCCACTGTCTCCATTATCAGGTCTATGTCCAAAAGGGCAATGAGGTTTTCGTTATGCTTGTAAATTCCTGAAATTATGCCTTCCTGTGACCTGTAAGGCAGGGGATTAAAGCATTTTTTATCCAGCCTTGTAACGTCTTTTATTGCACTCACCAGTATGCCCAGGGCTTTCTGTCCGCATTCTATGATTAATACCTGATAATCCGGGTTACATGCCTGGGTTTCCAGCCCCAGCAGTCTCAGGGGGTCAATAACACTGATTATTTGCCCTCTCAGGTTTAAAAGCCCGATTATATATTCCGGAAACCTCTCAATTACCGTAAGGGCGGGGAGCTGTACGATTTCCTTCACTGTTTCGGCGGGAATGGCGTATGTTTTTTCCCTGAGGTTGAATATAAGGAATAATTCAGAATCTTTTTCCTCTATAAGCCGGGGAGAGGTTATAAAATTTCCGCTCATGGTCATAAAGTTCCTACTTGTAAACAGTTATTCTATTCCTGCCTGAATTTTTGGACTCATACAATGCTTTATCAGCCCTGGCAAGGAGTTCTTCCTGGTTTGTTATATCACTTTCCACTTCCGCAACGCCGCAGCTTATTGTAATTTTAACGGGTTCATTCCCGTTCATAAAGTCCTTTTCCTGCACTTTTTCCCTTATTCTCTCAATGGGCGTGCTTGCCTGGGCGGTGTTTGTTTCCGGGAGGATTAAAACTATTTCCTCGCCCCCGTATCTCGCTATATAATCGGTTTTTCTAAGGGTTGTCCTTATGATTTTTGAGATTTCAGCGAGCACTTTATCGCCGAACTGGTGGCCATATGTATCATTTACTTTTTTAAAATGGTCAATATCGAACAAAGCAAGGGTCAGGTTTGTTTTATGCCTTTTACTCCTTGCAAATTCCCTTTCAAGGGTTTGCTGGAAAAATCGCCTGTTATAAAGTCCTGTTAAACCGTCAATTATCGCCAGGTATTTTGTTTCCGAGTAAAGCCATTTTATTCTCATTAAAATTTTTAATTCTTTTATAATAATCTCAAAAATTTTATTATGGTTAAACCTCTCCGGCTTCAGGTGATAAAGGGCAATGCCCCCTATTGTCTTATTCGCGTAGCTTATGGGGATAATTAAACTTGACTTGAAGTCAGAAAAATTTTCTGACCTGTTATTGGGGTTTATCACCGCGTCAACAATTTCAATGTCATAGCCTGACTCCTCTTTTCTATAGGTGTCGGGGAAAATATCAGAGAAAAAGTCCCTCTTAATTTCGGTTAAAACACTTTCCTCAATCGAGGCATTCTGTATGCTCAGCTGGAGGTATTTTTTCTTTTTGTCGTCCCTGTCATTAAAGAAAATGCATGCAACGTTAAAATCTATTAAGGAATAGCACAGTGAAAACAGTTCTTTTGAGAGAATCCTGGTTGAATAAATAAACTCGGATAAATTCCTGAATTCATTTATAATGGTGGACTCAATCAATGACTGGTCAAGCAGGTTATTTATCCTTGTCTGGAGGTCTTTATTCTCGGATTTTTTTGCTTCTATTATTTTTTCCCTTTCCTCCCCGGATATATATTCAGCGCCGAGGAGAAAGCCTTTTACCTGGTTCAGGAATTCTTCCTGGTTGTTACTTTTCGTTATAAAACAATCCGCCCCTGCTTTTATTGCCCAGAAGCTGTCGAGCTTTTCATTTAACTGGGTTAATAAAATTATAGGGATTTTTCTGATTAAATCGTCATTTTTCAAAAGCCTGCAAAGCTGGTAGCCGTTTATTTCAGGCATTATAATATCCGAGATAATCAAATCGGGCACTACCTGGTAAACCAGCTCAATACCCTCTATGGCGTTAGTTGCGGTTATAACCTCATGCTCCAGCTTTAAGAGTGTTAGTTCAATGCTTTTTAACTGAATCGGGCTGTCTTCTATTAAAAGAATTTTTTTTCTCATATATT
>JANQGS010000264.1 GCA_028277195.1 Candidatus Gastranaerophilales bacterium | reverse complement strand
TCTCCAAAAAGCAAAAAGAACTGCTTAAGCTCTCCGTGCTTACTCATAACCCGTTTGCGAAAAAGGAGGTAACCGAGGAGATTGGCAAGATAAAAGAGGCAAAGGAGAGGATTAAGGGTAACAAATCAGTCTTGTAAAAAAACAGAGAAGCCGTAGTTTTGAAGTTACCATTTTTTCGTTTTGTTACAAAATTAATAAAAAAATTTTAATTACGGTTGTTTTATAAAATTGTTTTGATTATATTTTAATTTTATATAGTTTGGATTATATAAATTAAAAAATTAATAACGGGGCAGAAAAAAGTGAGAATGAGAATAAGACTATTACTATTTGTATTTTTATTAACCATGGTTAGCAATCTCTTTGCTATGGAAGGATTTACGGAAACACGCCTGCAAAAAGGGACACTGGTTAAAAACAACATCATCGCAAGAAAATATACCCTCGGGCCTAATGATACGCTGAAAATTAAAGTAGCCAACGACCCGGGCCTCAGCGAGGAAAGACTCAAAGTCCAGCCGGACGGGTATGTTAACCTCGGCCTTATCGGGGAAGTGTATATAACGGGGCTTACCATCAGCGAATTTAAGGGAGTGCTGACTGAAAGGTATAAAAAATATATTAAAAACCCGATTGTCAGTGTGAGCCTGATAAATACCAAACCCTTTATTGTTTACGTCACCGGGGCGGTCACGAACCCGGGCAGCTATGAGTTAAACACAAGTATTAACGAGTATACCTACTATTACAATACCCCAAAGCCCGAGGCCAACATAGACAGGAAAACACCGCTGCTCTCAAATGTCCTGATTGCAGCGGGCGGGATACGCTATGACGCGGACCTGGAAAATGTAAAAATTACAAATGTATTGAATAATAAGGAATACAAGATAAATTTACTGGAGCTCATCGAAAACGGCGACGTTACCCAGGACCTTTACCTGACTATAGGTGACAGGATACATGTCCCGAGATTGCCGTCAACATTTGCCTTAACTGAGGAAAAATTCAAGAAATACGCGAGTTCAACAATTTCACCTCGCCGGGTGCCGGTCAGGGTTTATGGCTATGTGCGGGCTCCCGGGGTAATACAGCTTGACCCGGCTGACTCGCTGAGCATTAACTCGGCCATAACCTCAGCAGGCGGCTACCTGGCAGACTCAGCCTACGCGCCCAAGAAAATTTACCTCAGCAGGGTTGATATGAACGGTAATATCGTAACAAAAAAAGTAGACCCCAGAAGAAACGACCACCCGGTTTTGCCCAATGACATTATATATGTGCCGGAAAAAACAAGGCCGTTAATAGGTAAAGCCTTTGACTACATGGGCAGGATTATAGCCCCGGTGGATTCGTTTGCCAGGGGGTATAACAACTGGGCATTAATATTTGACCCGAGCAGGTTTAACGGAGTAAATTTTTAACCCTTAAGAGAGAGAGTGTCATAAAATGATGAATTACAAAAATAAATTATTGTACCTGCTTTTCAGGGAACACAAAACCCTTCTGAAAGGTGTACTGGCAGGATTTGTCTTACTTACAGCCTATCTTTTATTTGCTTACAAACCCTCTTATAAGACCGAGGTTGACCTATATATAAAAAACATACCTCGCAACGATATTATCACCATCTATAACAAGAGCGATGTAATTCAATCCCAGACCGGGCTAAGTAACCCGCTATACAACCTGATGAAAATACTGAAAAGCCCCAGGCTCTCATCGGGAATGTATGATTACCTGGAGGAAAACCATCCTAAAGGGTTGAAAAAATACGGCGTTAAAAATAAAAACAAATTCATAAGCAAATTCCCCAAGGATATTAAAGCAACTATCCAGCCCTCCACCGATATTTTAAAAGTATCGTTTAAATGGGTGGAAAAGGATAAAACTATTGAGGTTTTTAATACCATCATAAATGAATTTAAAAACATAAACCTGGAAATAAGAAAAACCGGGGAATCAAAACAAAGGGAGTACCTGAATAAACAGATAGCGGAACTCGGCAGGCAACTCGACGACGTCAGGAATGAGATTAAAAACTATAAAATAGAAAACGGGATATTAGAAGCTAAAAATGAAGGCATTGAGCTTGCAAAAGTAAGAATCGGGCTTGAAAAGGAAATAGAGCTGTTAAAAAGCCAGCTGTCCTCAAATGAGCGCAAGATTGAGGAATTAACCTCCCAGCTTGACATCCCCGATGCAAAATCCGCAATAAAAGCCGCAAGCATAGGCGAAGACCCTTACCTTGTAAAATTAAACCAGAACCTTGCCTCCACAGAGCAAAAACTCGCAAACCTGACAGCGGAATTTACCGATGAATACCCCGCCGTAATAAGGATAAAAGGCGAGCTCGAGCAAATCAGGGTTAATATTAATAAAAGAATAAAGGAAACCCTCAATGATTTTGAGGTTGAAAAAGGTATATATGACTCATCTTCAATCATTATAGTCAACAACCTTGCAAAAGCGCAGTCAGACAAGGTTTCTATAAAGGCAAAGCTGGAAAAATTAACTGAAAGTATAGAGGAATTAAGGAAAAAAGAGGCGGAACTGCCTAAAAAAATAGCGGGGCTGGAAGTTTTACAAAAAAATGAACAGGCGCTTGCGGACGCTTATTTAAAAGGCAGCCAGAAACTAATGGAAGCAAGCCTCAAGGAAAACCAGCTCGTGGATAATATATTTCCCCTGGGCAATCCTAAAAAGCCTTCTTTTGACTTAATTGAGCTTTTAATAAAGAGTATGAGCATCCTGATGCTCGGTTTCCTGGGAGCATTCTCATATATATGGGTTAAGGACGATATAGAGGATAAATGGTTTGACTCCTCGGAAATCGAAAAACTTACCGGAAGAAAAGTTCTCGGCATTATTCCCTGGATAAGGCGATACGATACACACCAGGAAGAAAACAAGGCCATACTTGACCTTGCGTATAAAAATATTGCCAACAGCATTATAAACAGGTCTTATAAAGAAGATGCCCAGGTATTATCCTTTATTTCCAGCTCCTGTTCAAAGAGGAAATCCTCAATTACCTCAAAAATATTTGAGAACATAATTACGACAGGCACGTCCGCCGTGCTTCTTGACACTGACTTTGGCCCGGGAAGGTATGAAAAGGACTATGGCGAGTCTTCGCAAAAACCGGAAGTGGATATTATTGACACCCTCAGGGAAATTAACAAGTACCTGCGGATGTCCGAGTCAGTGGATGAAAACCTTATTTGCGGCCTTATTGACAGAAGCATGGTAAAAGTCACCGTAACGGGTGATAATGGGATAGAGAGTTCTTGCGATTATATTTACTCGGAAAAAAGCGTTGATGATATTTACGATTTTGTGTCAACGCCCGGTTTCAGGGTTATTATCGCTTACCTGAAAAAGAAATATGAGCTTGTTTTCATTGACATCCCCGCAAAGCCGGTATTTTTCCCTGAAATAGAAAATATAACCGGCATATCAGACGCGGTGATAATCCTCTCCGCAATGGAAACGAACAAGGAAGAGCTTATCAAAATAGTAAATAAATTTAGTGAATCCGATAAAAAAATTCTCGGGATTATTTCCAGGCAGGAAGATACAGAAGCTGAAAAATATTTTATTCCCCCGGAAAAAAATAAAAAACCTGAATGGAAAATCCTTAACTCAATGCGCGATAAAATAAATGAACGATATTCATCATAATATTTTATACAAATTATTAACAAGCAAGAGGTTTTTGTTAATACTGGGCGCTATTATAGTACCGCTGTTACTTTTGCCCGTATGGCCGGATAAACTGCAAAAATTCGACCCTTTTTTAATTTTTTACCTGATAGCGGGAGTTTTCCTGCTGGGAATTTTTGTTATGAAAAAATCCTTGCAGTATTATGTGCTCCCTTATTTTCTGCTGCAATATGTTGTTATTTTTATATTCTTTGATAAAAAATATCTCGGGGCAGTCGGGTTAAACCTGAAATTTTACGGAATGGTTTTTGTGCTGGGAGTTGTTATGTCAGCGTTTTACCTGTTTAAGCACTTCAGGTACTTATGGGACAATTTTATTATTTTCAGGTGCTTCCTTATTTTCTTTGTTTTTAATATTATTTGTTTTCTTTTGGGCCATTACTCGAATTTCAGGCTAAGAGGGGATGATATGTTCCTGATAAAACAGGCCATGGTCAACCTCGGACAGGACGCGATGCTATCTACAGTGGTCAGGGACTTTTCCGAGGAGGCCAAACTTTCTATTTACATCAACAGTTTTGTGCCGATTACGTCAATAATGGTTTCCTTAATGGCCTTTTACGGAGTAAAAACCCGGGAGGATATAAAGGAAAGGCTTGTAAAAATAATTAAATTCTCAACAATACTATCAATTATTTTTTATGCGGGTTCGTTTTTATCAATTGCGCTGGGGCTGAGCATTATATCGTTCAGCTCGGGCCGGATACTCGGGAATTTTCTCGGGGCAACCTCTAACCTCGGCTATATTCAGTATTTATCCATTTTTCTGTTAATGTTTATTGCCTTTCGGTTCTTTATACAGAAAATACAGGAAAATAACCCGGTAAAATACCCGAAACTCCTCATAGGAATAGATATTTTAATATTTTTGAACTTTTTGTTTGTTTTCGGGCATATGTCAAAAGGAAATGTGCTGGCTTTAGCCTGTTCATTCCTGTTAATATTCTATTTCATCATGAAAATTGATAAAGGACTTATCCCGTTTATGAAAGGCGGTTTAAAAACAAACGCCTTCCAGAAAGTCATGTTTTGCGCATTTGCGCTGTTAGCGGCTTTTTTAGTGTTTAAATTCCTTAATTTTGAGCAGTTTATGTTTAAACTCTATGAACGGGTAACAAATAATGAGACTTTCGCCACGAGGGTGCTTCACTGGATAGGTTTTATGTCGCACTGGGCGGATAATTTAACATTACCAAGGTTCATTTTTGGCTACGGGCTCGACAGTTCAATGGACTTAACATTTAACCTCTCCAACTCAATGGCCAGGGAAAGGGGATTAACCACAATCCACAACACTTTTTTAGGAACTTTTTATGAAACGGGCCTGATGTCGCTTGTTTATTTTGCGGGTATTTTTTCCACTTCCGTAAGCAGCATAAAAAACCTTTTTTTGGAAAAAGCCGACAGTTTTCTTAAAATTGTCTCAACAATGAATTTATCCGTAATAGTTTTTATTTTAATCCTATGGCTCAGCGTGGACAGCACAATGCCCACAAGGATAACCCTGTTCTGCGCCATCGGCTTTTTGGAGTCCTTAAAATACGCTTATAGCTCTGCAATGAAGGAGAAGGCCGCATAATGAAAGAATATCCGCTGGTTTCAGTAGTAATTCCCGCATATAACCACCAGGATTACGTGGAAACGTGCCTGGACAGCGTGCTGGAGGACACCTACCCCAATAAGGAAATCGTTATAATAAACGACGGTTCTAAGGATGATACCGAGAGGGTTATAAGGGAATGGACAGAGAAAAACGGCTCTAAAATAAGGGTTATCTTCATAAGCAGGGAAAACAGGGGATTGACCGCTTCGTGTAATGAATTAATCCGGGAGTCAAACGGGGAATACCTTGCGGTGCTGGCAAGCGATGATTTTTTGCTTCCCGGCGGCATTGAGAAAAGATACAAATACCTGAGCAGCAACCCCCGCAAACTTGCCGTAATATCAGACTGCATTGTTGTGGATAACAGCGGGGAAAAAATTTATGACAGCGCTTTTAATGACGTTGCCGGAGTAGACAAAAAGCTCTTAGGCAATGATGAAGACATGAAAAAATATATGATAATCTTTGGTTTTGTGCCCGGGCCCGCGCTTATGGTGAAAAAATCCCTGTACGACGAAATCGGCTTATATGACGAGTCGCTTGCGTTTGAAGACTGGACGTTTTACCTTAACACTTCTGCAAAAAACCTGCTGGGATTTTTAGATGAAAATTTAAGCGCCTGGAGATGGCATAACGACAACACTTCCCGGGCAGGCAGCTCCCATGGAACAGTTATAAAGCAGCATTTAGCTCTTGCGCTCGGTTTATTGGGCAAATACAGGGGTATGAAGTACAAATTTTACCTGCTGCAAAAAATTGTTTTCCTGTTTGTTTATTCAACCTATCTTTCTGTTAAAACCTGCCTTATAAACGGCTTAAATAACGAGAAATCCCATATTATGAGGTTTTTGGCGGGTTCTCTATATAAAATATTAATCCTGTTAAAAAACATTTTTGCGCCAATAAGAAAAATTTTGCTTAACTTAACAGAACATTAGTGGTCTAATGTAACCGCTTGCACCTTAAAAATTTTTCAAAATCCCGCCCGCCTGCCCATAGTGGTAGTTAAGGGCTTCGCACATTAACAATTTTTTTAAAAATTTTTTACGAATAATGGCCTGGACTGTTGCTTTTAAACAAACCCGTAAAAACTCTAACCTTAAGGAATTAAGCCCATCAGGTTAACAAAAATTTTTAAATATTACCTTTTTTAAGGATAAAAATATATTGATACTGGAGTAAATATAAAATAACAACATTTTTAACCAACAGCTCAAACTTTTCAAAAAGGAGGAGAAGTAATGAAAAAATATTTAGCACTCGCAGTACTCGGAATGATGCTGGTGCTGGTACAACCTGCGCTTGCACAGTGCGGCTGTCCTGTATCAGTTAATCCATGCCCATGTCCGATAGCACAACCTGCCTGCCCGGTATGTCCTACATGCCCTCCAAGGCTCGTTTACCAGCCTATGCTCCAGCAAGTTCAGCCTGTTATCCAGACAGTTGTTGAACCTGTAATGAGCTATCGTTACAGACAGGTTGCAACCTGCCCTTGCGACCCTTGCAACCCTTGCAACCCTTGCGGTACTACAGGCGCGGCAGCACCTTACTATGGGCCACAGACAATCTTATACCAGGGAGATGACGGCTTCTGGTCAGATTTCTTCGGGTTTGACTAGATAGCACAGCAAATTTTCGAAAAACTAAAAGCGGGTTCTATACCCGTTTTTAGTTTTTTTATATAATAAAAAAATACCAAAGCAACGGGAAAGGGATTTAAATGCACAATATAACCTTAATCCCCGGGGACGGCATAGGCCCGGAAATTACGGAAGCAATGCTTGTAGCAGTTGAGGCCACGGGAGTTAGAATTAACTGGGAACAGGTCGAAGCGGGAGCTGATGTAATCGATAAATACAATACTCCACTGCCTGAAAATGTGCTTGAGTCAATCAGAAAGAATAAAACAGCCATTAAAGGCCCTCTGACAACACCCATAGGAACAGGTTTCAGGAGCGTAAACGTTGCCTTAAGAAAGGAACTGGACTTATATGCCTGCCTGCGGCCCGCAAAATCAATCAAAGGGGTTAAATCACGATTTGAGGATATAGATATAGTAATAGTAAGGGAAAATACAGAAGACCTCTACGCCGGCATAGAAAGGCAAATCGACGCTGATACCGCGGAATCCGTAAAAAGGATTACCCGGGGCGCGTCAGGGAGAATTGCCCGCTTTGCCTTTGATTATGCGGTAAAAGAAGGCAGGCAAAAGGTTACAGCAGTTACCAAGGCCAATATTTGCAAGTTCTCGGACGGGCTTTTCCTCGAGGCCTGTAGGGAAATTGCCCAAAACTATCCCCAGGTGGAATATAATGAGCGCCTTATAGATAACATGTGCATGCAGCTTGTGCAAAAGCCCGAGTCATATGATGTTTTAGTGCTCCCGAATATGTACGGTGACATAATATCCGACCTCTCCGCGGGACTCGTGGGCGGCCTGGGCGTTGCTCCCGGGGGAAACATCGGGGACGGGATTGCCCTGTTTGAGCCTGTCCACGGCAGCGCACCAAAATATAAGGGCCTGTATAAAGCAAACCCCACCGCGCTTATCCTCTCAGCAGTAATGATGTTAAAGCATATTGGAGAAGCAGAAGCCTCAATACGGCTCTATAAAGCGGTTGAAGAGGTTATCCGGGAGGGCGGGGCAACCACCTGTGACCTCGGGGGTAATGCTTCTACCCGTCAAATGGCTGAAGCTATCGCTGAAAAACTTTAATCCGCCTGGTTAACCAGTGTAACTTCCTTTACTTCAGGGATTGCTATGCCGTGGACGGTTTTGCCCCAGTCCATACTCCTTTTAGTAAATATAATCTTGAAAATCATGTAAGAAACCATTGGAATCCATATCAGCATCATGTAAACACCGGTTTCAATGCTCTGTTTCACGGTTTCGCGGAGCTCAAAGTTCTTATATTTCCTGATGCTGAAAATAAGCCCGAAAATAAAGAAAAGACACAATGCGGGCGCTATAGCCAGGGTGTAGAGAATGTTATCCTCCACTCCCTTTACAATTCTTATGCCCTGGATAAAATGCTCGGACACAAGCCAGACAGGCAGCGCAAACTCAGTTATATAGCACAGCATATCAACACTAACCCTCAGGGAAACTTTTTTTGAAGTAAGTATTTCGGTGAAATAATCAAGGTATCGCCTTATGCTGCCTTCTATCCAGCGCCTTCTCTGCCTTAAAAGGGGAATGAGGCTTATTATGCCCTCTTCATAAACGTTAACATCCTCTGCAAAGCGGACGTCCCACCCTCTTA
>JANQGS010000030.1 GCA_028277195.1 Candidatus Gastranaerophilales bacterium | reverse complement strand
GCGAAATGCGGACAGCGCCGCCTGCTTCGCTCCCCTTAACCACCACTGGGGTTGGGTGGGCGGGAAATTTGAGAAAATTTTTTATTTTAAGGCACCTAGGTTGTTACATTATACCAAATGAGTTAGTTTTCTTAAAATCTGGCGAAGCCTTCTATTCCTCAAAAATAACGGATTAAGTACCTAAATAAATTTGAGTTGGCCTGTTTACACTCTTCCACAATTTTGAAAAAAATATTAAACTGTTTTTATGAGAAGCCGTCCGGTTAAAATTACAAAATTCGGCTTATGTACAATTAAATTAAGGCTTCGTGCGAAGCGGGCGTGACGGTTAAAAATCTTTGCGGCGACGCGCAGGCGGCGGCGTTAAGATTTTTAACAATAACGCATTCTAAAAAAAGGAGCTTTATGGCTATGAGTAAAATTAACCTTGAGGGCAGGGAAATACAGCTTGTAGTGTTTAAGATTGAAAATGAGGAATACGCAATACCAATTGATTATGTAAAAGAAATAATCATGCCCCGGATAACTGCCCGCTTGCCTAAAACCCCCGATTTTATGGAAGGGGTAATTAACCTGAGAGGCCATACAATCCCGGTTGTTGACGGGAGGAAAAAGTTCAATGTGCCTGTTAAGGAAAATGACACTGAAACAAGAATTATCGTGCTCGAACCTGATAATCATACAATAGGCCTTATTGTTGACTCGGTTTCAGAGGTTATACGCATTAAAACCGAAAACATAGACCCGCCCCCGGTTGAACCGGACGGGGAAAACAGGTTCCTGCTCGGCGTCGGCAGGTATAACGACAAATTGTTAATACTTATTGACCCCTTGAATTTACTCGACGTAAATGAGTCTGAAAACATAAAACACACAGTGAAGTTAGCTAAAGATATTATGGAAACAGCGAAAAATGATGAAAAACTGGATTAAGAAAAGTACGGTAAGCCTGGAAGAAATTAACGAGTACCTCGAAAAAATGAAGCAAGGGGACTTTAGCCTTGAGATAGCCCCCCCTGATAACCCGACTAAAGAGGAAAAAATACTCTTTAATATAAGCGAAGTGGCAAAAACCGTGAGGAAATTGGTTTCAAACCTTGAAAATGATGTAAAAACCCTTTATTCAGCCGGGGAAAACCTTGACAATATAGCAAATTCCTCTGCCGGCATAGCAACAGAAGTGGCAAAGACGGTTGAGGGCCTGGCCATTAACGCCACAAACCAGGTTAGCGACCTGAATATCTGCAATGAAAACGTTAATGACGCTACCGATACATCCCACAAAATAAATACCCGGATACAGGACATTAATAAAATCGCCAATAATTTTGTAAATATTGCGGTGCAAAGCAGGCGGGACGCTGATAATTCCCTGGAAAAAATTAATAATATCCAGTCCTCCAGCCTCCAGGTGTCAGAGCAGATAACAGAACTCGGTAAAACAAGCAAGGAAATAGGGCAAATTGTTGACCTGATTACGACTATAGCCCGGCAGACCAATATGCTCGCGTTAAACGCCGCTATTGAGGCGGCAAGGGCAGGTGAACAGGGCAGGGGGTTTGCGGTTGTAGCCGAAGAGGTCAAAAAACTGGCCGAGCAAACCGCTTCAGCAGCGGAAAAAATTAAGGGAATGGCTCACACAATCCAGGCCAAGGCTGAAAAAGCCGTGTCATCAACCGAATTAAGCCTCGAAAATGTAGAACAGGGCGCAAGCTCATTCGGCCTTATAAAATCAAATTTTGATAATGTTTATGAGCAGGCCAATACCATTAATGATGAAACAAAAGGTATTTCCGAGACAATTGAACTGCTCGTAAAGAAAAATGACGAGGTACTGCAAGCCATAGGCAGTATTTCAAACGCAACAGAATTAAACGCCGCCTCCGCCGAGGAAATATCAGCCTCAACACAGGAACACTCCGCAGGCATCCAGGAATTAAAAAACCATGCTAACAGGATTTTAATAATGGCAAGGAACTTAACGGTTTCATCCTCAATATTTAAACTTGATAAAAAGCCTGAAATATTCTACTGGAGCGGCAAATTTTTCACCGGTATCCCGGAAATAGATTACCAGCACTATAAAATAGTTAATTATGTAAACGAGCTCTACAGGGAGTATACAGGCAGCAGGAACAAGGAAAGGCTCAACGCCCTCCTGCTGGAGCTGGCCGAATTTGCCGCCGGGCATTTTGCAACCGAGGAAAAACTTATGCAGGCAAATAATTACCCGAATTTTAACGCGCACCTGCAGGAGCATAAAAAATTGCTCGGCGACGTGGGGGATTTTATTGCCAGGTTAAAAGACAACAGGGCCGAAATAGACGATAAAATACTTGAATTCCTGAATAACTGGCTCAAGCGCCACATCCTGGAAGTGGATATGCAATATGCGCCCTACCTGAAAAAATGTTAAATTTAAAATTTTGGAAAATCCGGCTTTGCCGCGCAAATAATGAAAAACCCCGTTTAAATAAACGGGGAAGAAGAGATCATGAGGCAGATTTTAATAATTAAAATACTTTTTTATATATAATACAGATTAGTATAATATTCAATAAAATATTAACAAACATTTCAAAATTTATACAAAGTTTACCTGATTATAATCTCTAAATAACTAAAAACACCAAATGCTTACTTATCTTATAATAAAAAGACATTTTTGCCAGGGCGGATGAGTCCGGGAAAAACAAAAACTCATCATTGCGAAAATTAACTATGTTAATAATATACTTAAAAAACAAATTGTGTGAATTAATCTTAAGAGCTATTTTTATCGCCAAAAAAGGAATCCGCGGGTAAAATAATTACCCGGGTATACTGCTCCCAAATTAAATTTCAGATTTTTACAGTCAATGCCTGGAGCAGTATAGGCGAAGCGGGAGTGATGAATTTTGGAAAATCCGGCTTTGCCG
>JANQGS010000279.1 GCA_028277195.1 Candidatus Gastranaerophilales bacterium | reverse complement strand
TCCGGCCTGAGTTCAACTATGTTCGAGAATAATATTTCTATGCCTTCCGGGCTCTGTGGTATATCAAGCTGTTCAAGCGCTTTCATGTTAATGCTATACATTAGCCCGTCATTCCCTACCCCTGTACCGCTCATCATGGTCAGGGCATCCGCAACGTGTATTATGGCAATTAACTTCAGGTCTTCACAGTTTGTTTCCAGCGCCTTATTGAAATTATGGTGGTATTGTATGGCGTCAACAAGAATTGAAGGCAAATTCCACTCATTTGCCAACTTCGCCCCAAGGCAGCTGTGGTCAAAACCCAGTATGATTTCCTCCGCCCCGGAAAAAGAAACTCTCCCGGAGTTAACCTTTTGAATTATGCTGTTATAACCTGTTCCTACATATTCATGGATGACCAGCTTGCCTATATCCCTTAATAAACCTGCGGTAAATGCTGTTTCAGGGTCGTGATAACCCGATGTTTTCGCCAGGTAATCAGCATAAACCGCACATGTAATTGAATTATCCCACAAAGCGCCTTTTTCAAGGCTGTATCCGCCAAGTTCCCCGTTCAAAGCGTTATGGGAAATAGTCATGAATGTTAAATTTTTTATTGTCTTAAATCCCAGCTTTATAACAGCGTCATTTATTGAAGTTATTTTTTTTGAAAACCCGAAATGGGCTGAGTTGCATAGTTTTAACAACTGCGTTGTAAGTGACTGGTCAAGTGATATAGCGTCCGCCAAGTCATTAACCTTAACATTGTCATCGTCCAGCATTTTTATTATGCGGGTAGTAACCCTGTTTACGCTGGGCAGTTTATCTACTTTAGCCAGGATTTCCTGAATATCGGGTTTATCAGCCATTGGCCCGTCCTTCAGCGACCGGTCCGGCAAAGAATTTTTCCGGGTCTATCAAAACCAGGAGCCTGTCCGGGAGCTTACCCAGTCCCCATATAAACTCGACCCCTTCCTCAACGCTAAACGACGGCGGTTCAATACTGTCAGCGTTAAGGTTAATTACCTCTGATACTTTATCAACAACCAGGCCGATTTTTTCCTGCTCCAGGTCAAGAAGGATTATTCTTTCATCGCCCGGGCAGGCATTTCCCGTATTATCAATCCTCAAAAGTTTTGAGCTGTCTACAACGGGGATAATATTTCCCCTGAGGTTTATCATTCCGCTGACATAAGGAAGGGCTTTTGGTATTCTTGTTGATTGCTGCTGTATGATAATTTCCTGCACAAAGTTAACGGGTATGGCATACTCTTCATCGCCCAGGCTAAAAACTACCACCTGGAGCTCTTTTTTCCCGTCATTTAAAAATTCTTCTATCATAGTATATTCCCGTGTTTTAAATTAAACCGCTTACGTTAAGGATAAATGCAATTTCACCGTTCCCGAGCGTTATAGCCCCTGAAATAATGGTATCGGGGCATAATGTCTTGCTTACCGGTTTTATAACAACTTCCTGCTGGCCAAGCAGTTCACTTACCACCAGTCCTGCGTATTTATCCTGCGTTTTTACCACAACCACCGTAATGTTGCCGCTGTTGCAGTTATCACATTCAGGCACTTCCAGCACATCCTTAAGTTTTATAACAGGAAGAACATCCTCCCTGAGGGACATGACCTCTTTATTCTGAATGACCTTAACGCTGTTCTTTTTTATTTCCACAACCTCACATACATTGTTAAGGGGCAATGCGTATGTTTCCCGGCCCAGTTTAACAAGCAGGGCTTGTATAATTGCCATTGTGGAAGGCAGGGAAATAGTTATTTCAGTGCCTGAGCCTATTTTTGAGGCGAGCGTTATATTGCCCCCGAGGTCGTTTATCTTTGCTTTAACAGCGTCCATTCCTACACCCCGGCCTGAAATATCAGTGGTCACCTCGGCAGAGCTCAGCCCTGGCAGGAATATCAACTCCAGGGCTTCTGTTTCGGACAGTTCATTTACTTTTTCAGGGGCTATAAGCTCTTTTTTCAGGGCAATAGACTTTATTTTTTCAGGGTCTATGCCCCTGCCGTCATCAGAGACCCTGATTAGTATATTATCACCGTCGTTGCAAGCAGCCAGCTCAATAGTCCCCTCACGAGGTTTTCCGTTTTTGACGCGCTCCTCGGGGATTTCTATACCATGGTCAAGGGAGTTTCTTACAAGATGAATTAGCGGGTCCCCTATTTCTTCTATTACCAACCTGTCAATTTCTGTGTCCATTCCCACCATTTTCAGCTCAATATCCTTATTAAGGTTCTTTGACAAGTCCCTGACCAGCCTCGGAAACCTGCTAAACACCTGTTCTATGGGCACCATTCGCAATTGCATAACTGTTTCCTGGATTTCTGTTGTTATATTGCCCATTATGTCTACAACGGATGATAAATCATCCAGTCCGTAGCTGCCTGATAACTCTTCTACTCTTGTCCTGTTTATCACAAGTTCACCTACCAGGTCCATAAGCAGGCTGAGTTTGGCAAAATTGACCCTTATTGTCTGGTTGGCCGCCAATCTCTGAGCGCCCTGCCGGTTGGCTTTCTTTTTCGAATTTTTCGCTTCTTTTACGGGCACTTCCTGTTTAGCCATTTCTCTTTCCAGGGCATCTACGTCAATGCCGTTAATTTCAACATAATCCACTTCGGAAATATTAAGTACCGCAGTTTTTATATTGTCATTTGAGTGTTTATCATTCAGTATATATAGCCTGAATTCCTGTTCAAACCCCCCGTTTTCAAGCTCCTCTGTTTCAGGAAGGGTCTTTATAAGCTCACCGTATCCTTCCAGGGCCTTAACAACCATGTAAGCCCTGGGGCCCTTTAGCACACAGTCTGAAACGAGTCTTACAACGATTTCAACGGGGATAAACCCGCTTTCCTTCGCGTTTTTTATAATGGATACCTCAAACCGGTCAAACGGCGACTTCCCCGGGATATTGTTGTTTGGTGCTGAGGAGGTTATTTTGCCTGATGCTTCCTGTATATTTTTAACCAGGGCCTCTATATCATTAGCTTTATCCTGGTAAGTACCCTCTACAATCTTATCAACAAGCTCCTGGAGCTTATCAGAACAATTAAACAGGTTGTTAATTATATTTTCGCCCGCTTTTATCTTTCCCTGCCGTAAATCTTCCAGAATGTTCTCCATATTATGGGTCAAATCGCCTATGTCATTAAACCCCATTGATTTTGACATACCCTTGAATGTATGGGCGATGCGGAAAATGTCATTTAAAATCTCGGTATCCCCTGAGTTCTCTTCGAGCGCAAGCAGGCTGTCATTTAATCTTTGCAGGCTTTCCTTGGACTCTTCTATAAACAGGTTCAGGTAATTTTCAGCTTGCATATTCCCATCCTTAAATTAACAGACAAGTATTTTCAACTTAATCAAAATCTTATAGTTTTTTCAGGAAATGGTCAATAAAAAAAGGTGGACTATTCCTCAAGCACCTCCCTCATAGCCCTATATTGCCCTGGGATGAGTATTGATATATGTCTGCCTGAGCCTCTCCAGGGAAACATGGGTGTAAACCTGCGTGTTGCTGATGCTCGCATGCCCGAGCAGTTCCTGCACAACCCGCAAATCCGCCCCCTTTTCCAGCAGCCGTGTGGCAAAAGTATGGCGAAAAGTGTGCGGGGATACTTTTTTAGTCAACCCTGCCTCTTCCACCGCTTTTTTTATTATCCTGTGAACCTGCCTTGGCAACAACCTGTAACCGTGAACACTCGTAAAAACAGGCGCTTCCGGTGTTATACCCCGATTTTCAACGTATTTTAACAAATATTCCCTTGCCGGGTTGCTTATCAGTACAATTCTTTCCTTCCCGCCCTTTCCAAATACGGTTATTTCGTTCTCATCAAGGTTTAAGTCCGCAAAATTAAGCCCGCACAGCTCGGAAATCCTCATGCCGCTTGCGTATAAAAGCTCCAGTATTGCCCGGTCACGCCGGTTTGTAACATAGCCCAGTATTTTTTTAATTTCTTTTTCTGTAAGGAATTCAGGCAGGTTTTTATTTTTTTTTGGGGCTTTAACGTTTGCGGCAGGGTTGGCATTAACCAGTTTCTCCCTGTATAAATAACGGTAAAATGCCTTTATGGCGGCAATTTTGCGCGAGAGGGTGGTTTTTGTGTAATTTTTATTCTGAATCTCCGCTATATACGCCCTTATGTTTTTATAATTCAGCTCAAAAAAATTACTTCCCGCTGTGTCGAGAAAATCCCTTAAATCAGCGGCATATGCTTTTGTGGTGTGGGGTGAGAGGTTTCTTTCTATTTCCAGGTAAAGCCTGAAATTGTCCAGCTCCTTGTTCATATTATTATTGTATAGGAGGATGCCTGATTTGAGCAATAAAATAAAACAACTCTCTATTAAAACAATGCTCGATAAATACGAACTCGAGCCCGGGCACGCGGAACAGGTCAAAAATCTTTCCCTGCTTATTTTTGATAAAACACTCGGTGCGGTTCATAACATGTCGGGCAATGAAAGGGAATTACTGGAAGCGGGCGCATTATTGCACGATATAGGGTATCATATATCAGCTAAAAACCATCACAAAAATTCCCAAAAACTTATTCTACAGGAAGGTTTACCCGGATTTAGCCGAAAGGAAACCGAAATTATCGCCAATATAGCCAGATATCACAGGGGAAAACTGCCCTGCAAAAAACATCGCCATTATATCAGTCTTTCCCAAAATGACAGGCAGCTCGTTAACGGGTTAAGTGCTTTTGTGCGGCTTGCTGACGCGCTGGACAGAAGCCATTGCAGCGTTGTGAAGGATATGGATTTCAGTATCAACAGTGCATCTAATGTCCTGAATATCTCACTAAGGCTTAATACACCGGTTTGTTACCCGGAAATATACAAGGCGCAGGATAAAAAAGACCTGTTTGAGCAGGAATTTGGCCTGGAGTTGAGGTTCAATGTGACCTAGCGGTTTTGTTCTTTTATAAGCACCAGCACTTCATTTGTCCCGACCATTTTGAGGTTGTTCCTGGCAAGCTCTTCAATTCCTTTATATGAAGAATAAACCTCAAGCTGGTTTTTAAGCTGCTTATTTTTTTTCAATGCGGTCCGGTTGAGCTCCGCAAGCCGGGTTGCCTGCTTATTCAGCACAATATGCCTCGTAAAGTTAAATAGTGATGCGTATAAAAATTGTATCAGGCATACGCAGAGAGTGACTGCTATAAAAAAGTAATATACCCTTTTTTTATATATTTTTCTTAAATGTTTTTTTGAGCGGCAGACAGACTTATCCATCAAGTATATACCCTGTTGAATGTAAATTACGATTTAAAGTGTAATTTTAATTTTAATTGCAGTTTGAATTTCTGTCCAGTAAACATTCAATAAATAATACTCTCCTTAGGCTCAAGGTTCTGGGGAACGCCAAGCACCCTGACCAGTTCAAGCACAGTGCTCTTCATAAGGCATCTTTGCGGGCTGCCGCTGAAAAAATCCTTATAATAACACCCCTCACAAACACAACCTCTCTGGTAACAGTCAATCGCAGCCTTGGTCCATCTTCTTACGGAGGCTACCCTTCCCAAACTTCTGCTCCTAATCACTATCTTATCTCCTGTTTTTATTCCAACTCTTCCCTTATATAAACAATTATATATAGATATATATAAAACTCAACATCTGGATGAGCAAATATTACAATACTATACATTTCTCTGAATACCTTGCGGGCATTGAAAAATTGTATTGTTGGCTGAATGAAACCGGTATATTAAATAATTCTTTTCTTCAGGGCCATTATTGCGGCCTGGGTCCTGTCTTCAACCCGTAATTTATGCAGGATATTGCACACATGGGCTTTTGCGGTATGAATACTGACACATAATTTTTCTGATATTTCAGCGTTATTGTGCCCGTTAACTATCAACCTCAGCACATCAGCTTCCCTTTCGGTTAAGCGGATTTTTTCTTTTTCATTCCTGCCTGAATTTTTCCTGTTCTCCTGCTCCCTTGCCAGTATGTTCAGGATATTTGCCGAAACCGCCGGGTCAAACCATATAGAGCCATTTAAAACCGTTTCTATTATGTTCGATAGTTTTTCAATATTAGGCTTTTTCAGGCAAAATGCCCTTGCCCCCACACTCATAGCCTCCAGTAAAAGCTCTTCGTCATTGCAAATGCTCAGGACTATAATCTTTGCGTTTTTACTAGTTTTTTTTATTTGCCTGATTAATTCTATGCCATTCATATCAGGCAGGTGTAAATCCATTATAACCAGGACAGGTATAAATTTTTGGGATAATTTTAGCCCTTTTATACCGTTTTCTGCCTCCAGTATTTTGTTAAAGTAATTCTGTGCTTCCAGAGCTGCCTTTAACCCAAACCTGGTTAATCCATGATTCTCAATAATGAGAACATCTCTCTTCTCAGCAGTGTTTTTCAATATTTATCACCACTGT
>JANQGS010000238.1 GCA_028277195.1 Candidatus Gastranaerophilales bacterium | reverse complement strand
TTAAGCCGGACGTGTTGACAATAACCTGGGCAAGAAGGTTCGCGGATTACAAGCGCGCCTGGTTAATACTCATGGAGCGTGACAGAATCGCAAAATTACTAAAAGAAAATAAAATACAGCTTATTTTCGCGGGCAAGTTCCACCCCGCGGACACTCTCGGAAGGGATATGTTCAACAACATACTCAAGCAGTCGTATGAATTGCCAAACGTGGTTGTGCTGCCTAACTACGAACTTGATTTGAGCTCCCTGCTTAAAAAAGGTACTGACGTATGGCTCAATACCCCGCTGAGGCCGTTCGAGGCGTCAGGAACATCGGGCATGTCAGCCAACATGAACGGGGCTATCCACCTGTCAATATTTGACGGATGGGCTGTTGAGGGGACTTTTGACCATATAAACGGCTACACCGTTAAGTATCCGGGCCTTGATGACGATATTACCTGGGAAGAGCGCCACTGGAAAGATTATGAATGCATGATGAACCTGCTTGAGAGCACTATTATCCCTAAATATTACGAGAAAAAGCAGAAGTGGTCACAGCTTATGCGGCAGGCTATCAGGACTGCTGAGGCTTATTTCCATTCTGACAGGATGGTTATAGAGTATTACAACAGGCTCTACAAGCCTATAGCGCATGGCCTGGACGACGAAGAGCCAAAGGATATAATAACCATGGAGCAGCCAAACCTCCATGCATGGGAGTATTCTAATATTAAGTAGGCATGAATGAACCTGCTCAAAATTACCCCTATAAAAAGTTTAAAAAACGCTTAATTATCTCAACGGGCTGCTATTCAACCGTCAATGCCGCCGCGATTTTGCGGGATTGCCCCGGTTTATTCGAAAACTATATTTTTATTACCTCAAGAAATTATTCGCAATCCTTTTTGCGGACAAATAGCCTTTTGGTCGAAAAACTCGGGGGTTTTAAGGAAATTCAATTCTTTAAGGACATACAAAATTTCAGCGCGTATAAGGATTATTTCGATGAAATCCTCGTACCGCACTATCTTGAAAACGCAATAAAAATTATAAACCTTAATAAAAAGGCCTCTATAAGCTGGTATGACGAGGGAATGGCTTCTTATGCCCCCATAGGCGACGACAGGCACTCCAGGCTCGAAAAAAAACTTAAGTATGTTTATAACGTTGAATATAACGATAAAATCAGGAGCTTTTTATTCCCGAAAACGCCCCGCAAAAAAATAAGCAAAAAAAACCTCCTGGAAGTCATAAATAAAGCAACCGGCCTTATTGAAGACGACCCGGGTGAATACAGGCGGGAAAAAACTGTCATTCTCCTGTCGCAGTATTTTTCCGGGATTAATAAAATCTTAAGCGAAGAGCAGGAAGTCGCCCTTTACTCGGATATTGTCACAGGGCTGGTAAAAAAGGGCTATACTGTACTCTATAAGGAGCATCCCAGGACATTGAACGGTTTTTTCGGCAGGATTGCGGATAATTTAGGCAATAGCGAAAAAAGAGCCGGGTTTATTGAGCTAAAGTTCAAAACAAACTACCCCCTGGAATTTTATATACAAAAACTTGACCCCCTGGGCATTATATCGGTTTTTTCCACAAGTAATTTTTGCGTCCCGCATTTATTCAATGTTCCGTCGTTTACATTCCACACTTCGTTTTTCATAGAAACCATTGAGCCCAAAACCCACCATGACTGCTTTAGCGCATTTACAGGCGAGCTTTATATTCCCTGTATAAGTTTAATTCCCGATGCGGGGCCTGTGTCGCATGAGCAGGCAAAACAGGAGGTTCGGGCTGTTTTCAATGATTTTCAAAGGAATCTGCCCCCCACTCCGGAAAATCCCCTGCTAAAATTCAAGCAAATTGCGGCATTTAACTATATTGCCCCAGGGGAGGAATTTAACGCTTGCAGGGAGCTTTGCCCGGGTGAGCTTACATCGGCGATATTTACGGAAGAGGACAAAAAATTCCTGCAAAAAATTCAAAAACAATGCTATTGGGCCTATTATTTCCAAAAATTATACGGCTCAAATAATGATATTATAAGCGCGCTCAAAAGATTCCTGCGGTTTCCCTGCGGGTTTAACCTAAAAGTGCTGATGGTAAAGGTTTTTATCAGGTTAAAAGGGTAGTTTATGAACCTTAAAAAATATAAAAACAAAAAAATACTTTTATACGGGGCAGGAGCTTTTTTCCGGGAAACCGTCAAGAAACATGACCTGTCAGCACTAAACATAACAGGCATCAGCGACAGGTGCTTTGAAACCTCAAATGAAAAAGAATTCCTGGGATACAGGGTTGTGAAGCCGTCCGAGATTAATAATACGGATTTTGACGTTATTTTAGTATCAACATTTAATACTGTCAGTACTATTGAGCACCTGGAAACAATTACCCGGAACAGGAATGTTCGGATTATGCCCCTGCTGGAAAAGGGGTTTAAGGAGCTTTTTGAGGAGCTTTACTGATTTTCCAGCTCCCCGGGGATTGCGTAGAGCACGGTTTCGTTCTTGCTGCATGAATAGTGCCCCGGGTAGAAAGAATAACCCTCCAGGCAGGACTTTAAAAACAGGGGAACTTCAACAAACTGCTCCAGGCTGTGATAAATACAAACGGCAAGCTGGGGCCTGTCCTTCCTGATTGTGTTTATGCCGCCTTTCAGGGCGTTAAGCTCGGCGTTTTCTATATCCATTTTAATAAAATCAATTTTGGGGACGTTGTTTTTTTGTACAAATTCATCAAGCGCAATGGTGTTGATTGATTCTGCGGCATCCCGGCGGGCTTCAATTTTTGAGCCGCCGTTGCAAATACTGAATCCCAGGGTTTCAGACCTGTGCCAGAGACCTTCCGGGTAGACTTCAAACCGGGAAAGTTTTCCCGTATCAACAAATTCAGGGTAATTGAAATTAAACCTGTGCATAAGAGGCTCAAACCCGAACACGTTTTTTACGTTTTTTAAGCTGTTTATAAGCCTGTTTGTGCTTGTGCCGTCAAATACACCGCCGTCTATATATGTCTCAATTTTATCCCTTACCAGGAATTCCAGGTAGTGGTTCTTAAGGTTATCCAGGTTCTCAACGCTATATTTGATTATTTTGCCCACAGCCTCATTATCTGTCTGGTAGTCATACAGCAGCCTGTATAATTCCCTGTGCTTTTCGAGCTTAAACATATCAAGCACTTCAGGCACTTTTTCCTGGTATTTGCCGTTTTTTTCCGTATAATCCCAGTACCCCTGCATAAAGCCCGCAAATTCATTTGCCAGGATTTTATAATTAGTGAGCCCGTGTTTGTCCAGTATTGCCTTGATTTCTATCCAGTAAACAGACGCTACAACTATAAAATCGTACTTTTCCCGGGTTTTTAAAAAATTTTCCAGGCCCGCACTGTCAATCGCGCAAATTATTTCTACATCTTTTCTGAAAAGTTTCATAAATTTTTCAAGGTGTAATGCGCGCGACCCTTTGCCGTAAAGGCAGATTTTACTGTTTTCCGGCATATCATCAAAAGAATGTATGAACATCTAGCTCTCCTTTTTTATTTCTGAAACCCTTTTATTTAAATAATTTTCAGGGGTACTGTTTTTAAAAGCCTTTAACCGGCCCGGAAAAGGGCTAAATTCCACCGGCTCGGCGCAAATATATTCCGCGGGAATCCTCTCCGTCATGCTTAAAATCCTTCCCAGGGCACGTTCAAAGTTTTCCCCCTTTTCCCGCTCAAGTGCCGTTCTTATGCAAATATCAACATAAGCCAGCACCCTCAGTATAAAGTACTCAGCTATTTTCTTATACTTTTCCGGGTACTTTTCAATAAAATCAAACATTTCCAGCGTCCTGTCAATAGGGATATTATAGTCCTTAAGGCTGCTTGACGCCTGGGCATTTGTCTGGCGGTAATAGTAATAAGCCCGGGGCTCCCAGGTTATTCGCCCGGCCAGCAGCAGGGCCTTCATATTAAAGGGGTTATCAACCCACCCTGCTCCCTTAACCTCATTAAAGCGAATATTTTCCTTGTTCAAAAAACTCCTCTTGTAAACAGCCGACCATATAGAAGGGTGGTGGTAGAAAAAAACAGGATAATCCTCTATCCCGAAAATCTTTGAGGGGGGATTAATGTCCTTTGCCCAGCGGATTTTATTCATCCATTCATCGTTGTTTTCATCGTCAAAATACATCCAGAAAGGGGATTTTACTATATCAGCGTCATATTTTTCTGCCCGGGAACAGAGTTTTTCATACATATCAAGTTTTATAAAATCATCCGGCTCAACGATTGCTATATACTCTCCCCGGGCCCTGTCCAGCCCAACATTGCAGGCAGAGCCGTAGCCCCCGTTTTTCTTGTTTATAGTCTTTATAAAATCGTTGCTTTGCGCGAATTTTTCAATAATACCCGGGGAACTGTCGGTTGAGCCGTCATTTACACAGATTACCTCTATATCTTTTAATGTCTGGTTTACGATACTGTCCAGGCATTGTTCCAGGTATCGCTCAACATTATAAACAGGCACAATTACACTAATTTTTATCATATTTATTGAAATAATTTTTTTATCAAATCCAGCAGGCTTAATTTAATCATGGGTTCATAATTAAAGTTACCATACTCCGGGACCAA
>JANQGS010000233.1 GCA_028277195.1 Candidatus Gastranaerophilales bacterium | reverse complement strand
TTATTCACCTAATATATCCAACAAAGTTAATTTTGTCCGATGTCACCCCGGGCTTGACCCGGGGTCTCATGAGATTCTGAATCAAGTTCAGAATGACAAGACAAGTAAAAATTTTTGTTCAGTCCTTACTTACTAGTATAATTATTATATAATGATAAAAATCATGAAACATAAATTTGTTAAGTTCTTTCTGGTAGCTGTGGCCGGAGTGTTCCTGATTTATGTTTTTTTCCCGAAAGACCGGGACGAAAATATAACCCGAACACAGCAGCCTGAACCGGTAACCGAAATTAAAGAGGAACGGCAAAAACAGGAAGAACCCGTAGAAGAGCCTGAAGAAGACCCCGTAATTAAGGACAAATACCCGGCGGGGCAGACTCCTGACGAAGCCTGGAAAAATCTTGTCCGGGCCTGGGGTGAGGGCCACAGGGCCTCAAATTTGGGCGTATATACCGGGATGGCAAAAATTATCCTTAAGCACGATAATGAAAAAATACCTGAATATATGACAGAACCCTATAAAATATTACAAAGAGGGGATTATGCGGTTGTATTCTTTGAAAATACCAAGCACCCGCCGTTTTTTTTCTGTAAGACACCCGAGGGGTGGAAATTTGACGAGGTGCGCAGGAGGAGAATAATAAGGCAATCCGGTTCTGTATGGGGGGTTGAAAAATACGTATCCCCATATTCCCCGCTTTTAAGGAAATTGCGGCTTTATTACGGGACAGACATTCCGCTTGAGGAAAATGACGTATACAGGATTTCCGGGGACGAGGAATTTGCTGAACAAATAAAAGAGTTGGAACTTCTCTATAAAAGCGGTAAAATGGATTATGAAAAAGGACTTTTACTGGCAAGGCTGTACTCTATAAACTCAATGGGATTAAAAGCCATCCCAATACTTGGGCAGTTAAGGGAAAAAATGCCCGAAAACAGCGGCGTTTATAAGTACCTGGCTATTTCATACGTTGATTCCGCCTATGACCACGACGCAGCTTACGGGCAAATGGAAAAGTATCTTGAACTCGTTCCCGAAAGTGAATTTGGGCATAATTTCCTGGGCTATTTGTCGTTAAGGTCGGAAAATTACACGCAGGCGGAAGCGGAATTTAAAAAAGCCCTGGAAATTAACCCGGGCAGCTGTTACGCTTACGCAAAATTAGCCCGCTTATACAAAATAACAGGGAATAAGAAGGGGTTTGACGACATGTTCAAAAAAACCGGACAAACCTGTACAGGCTACGATTATGAAAGGGTTATATGGCTAATCCTGATGGTTTACGGAGGAAATTAACAGATAATGAGTCCTGTATTTATAGACGATTATTTTGTCAGCAATTTATTTTTCCCTTTTTTATTCATATGCCTTATCCTGGGAATAGTATCATTTTTTCTTACCATTGTGCGCTATTTTGTGTCAAAGGCGGATGAAATAAAGGAAAAGGAAAGCGCTATAAATGATGCTTTTTTAAACGTAAAAAAGCTCTGTAAAAAAAGGATTTTATTGCTGGAAAAAATTGTCAATGAGATATGGCAGTTTAAGGATTTAATAGGGGAATATGAACGGGAAGTCCTGCAAAAATTTTATGATGAGAAATTCAGGAACCAAAAAAGACTGGAAAAAATTCATGATTTTGGCAAAGTAAAAAATAGTATAAGAAATATAATAGAATTAGAAAACATGATTGATTATACACTCCGGCAAATCCTTGCGATTGGGACTAAATACCCTGATGTTAAGACTTACTCAAAATATTTAAACCATTACGCCGAGTACAAGGCGTTAGACGGTAAGATTGATTCGGGAAAGTCTTTTTATAACAGGAAAGTTAAGGAATTTAACCATTTCATAGTTAATGCGCCCTATATTTTTCTTGCATTTATTTTTAAAATAAACCCGCGGCAAATTTTTTAAAATTTAAACTAAATGGATAAAACTTTTTTTAAAAAAATAAAAAAATTTTTACTGAAAATCCTCGGCAAAAAGTACGTAAGAGAAGGACAATGCCATTCCTGTGGCCGGTGCTGCCGGGAAATATACGTTAAGCACGCCCGGGGCATAGTCAGTGAGGAAAAGGAATTTGAAAAGTTAAAAAAACTGCACCGGTTTTATTCTTATTTAAGGATAATAGAAAAAACAGAAAACGGGCTTGTATTTGAGTGCACAAAGCTGGACAAGCACACAAACAATTGTACGGTTTATAAAAACAGGGCGCTTTTATGCAAGCTCTATCCCCAGGAGGAAATTTTTATGCTGGGCGGGGAAATCTCGGAAAACTGCGGGTTCAGGTTCACTCCAATAGAGAGCTTTGAGGAGGTCCTGAACAGGGTAAGGGGTTAATAATTTGAGTTTTTAAATTTAACTGTTTTTCTTGTGTAAGTTTTCAGACAAAGAAGCACCGCCCCAGAACCCGGCAAGGGCAAATGGAATTGTAATTAAAGATTCTTTTAAGTCAGACATTTTAGACATCATTTTAGGAAAGGACTTGCGAAGTAAAACTAATCCGGCAACATCAGCCAACCCTGCTCCAACAATTCCCCAAAGTATATGTTTATATTTTTGATAAAATGATTTTTTTTGTTGTTTCACAGGTTTTGATATATAAAGCCGATCTCCCTGCTCAGCAGGCATAGCAGATAATTGTTGAGGTGGTTGAGATTGAAAAGCTGGCTGTATACCTGCATTATTTGAATCGGAAAAAGAATTTAATGCCTGAATAGTCATGTTAGTCTTCCTTTAAGCAAACTTCCCTTAAATATATAAAAAACTGCTATAAGAAAAAATTGCTATATAATTTGTAACAATTTGAAAAATTTGCCGATAATTAGCAATTCACGTTAAAATACCTGTAAAAATCCGAAATTTAACTTGGGAGCAGTATAAAATAATAGTAGATTATAAAAGGTTAAAAAATGATTTTACTTACCCTGGTATGTGTAATTGCAGCTTATCTTACAGGCTCTATCCCCAGGAGGAAATTTTTATGCTGGGCGGGGAAATCTCGGAAAACTGCGGGTTCAGGTTCACTCCAATAGAGAGCTTTGAGGAAGTCCTGAACAGGGTAAGGGGTTAAATTAATTCTACTCCCTTGATTTAAAATATCTGTAAAACTCGGAATTGAGCTCTCCGCCTATCAATATAACAAGAGAGGTATAATAAAGCCATAAAAGAAGTATAATTACGGTCCCTAATGCGCCATAAACCTTATTAAAATGGGCAAAATTTTCTACATAAAAGCCAAAAATCCTCGAAACAAGAAGCCATCCGGCACTAAAAAATATTGTACCCGGAATAGAGCTTAAAATTTTGTTTTTAATGCTCGCCGATGTATTTGGCATAAAATAATAGATTATAAACCCTATTATAAACAGCGTTAAAAACGTTACAGGCCAGCGTATAAGGTTAATTGTGCTGATAACTGCTTCCTGT
>JANQGS010000212.1 GCA_028277195.1 Candidatus Gastranaerophilales bacterium | reverse complement strand
GTCCAGGATGACAATCCTGTCTCCCATTGTCATTGCTTCAACCTGGTCATGGGTAACATATATAAATGTTGCTCCGAGGCGTTTATGGAGTTTTTTCAGCTCAAATCTTGTTTGCCCCCTTAATTTAGCGTCAAGGTTTGATAGCGGTTCGTCCATTAGGAATACTTTTGGCTCTCTTACTATTGCCCGTCCCAGGGCTACTCTTTGTCTTTGTCCTCCTGAGAGCTGTTTTGGCTTTCTGGTTAACAAATCCCCCAAATCCAGTGTACCCGCCGCTTCCTTAACCCTTTTTTCTATTTCGTCTTTTTTAAATTTACGCATTTTCAGGCCAAAAGCCATATTTTCATACACGCTCATATGGGGGTAGAGGGCGTAGTTCTGGAATACCATTGCAATATCCCTGTCTTTTGGGGGGATATTGTTCACCGTTTTATTATCAATGAGTATTTCCCCGGAATTAATCCCTTCCAGCCCGGCTATCATTCTTAATACGGTTGATTTTCCGCAGCCTGACGGGCCTACCAGCACCAGGAACTCCCCGTCTTTTATCTCAAGGTTAAGATTCTCTATTACGCGGTTTTTTTTATCGTAGGTTTTATTTATATTTTTGAGAATTACTCCGGCCATTAACTAAATTTTAGCACGGAGTTATTTTTTATTGTTATACCGCATTGCTTAAATATAAAATTAAAACACTTAACTGCGATATTTACTGGAAAAAATCACAGTAGAATGTTATAATCTCTAATAAAAGTGGTTTTTAGGATTATGACTGATGTTTAAAAGAGGAATACAGGAAAATATCGAACACTGGCTATTTAAAAGCAAAGTTATTATCATTTATGGAGCCAGGCAAGTAGGTAAAACAACTTTATCAAAAGAGATATTACAAAAACACGTAAATCTTGACGAAGAGGCAAAGGCGGCAGGCTTATCTATTACCGATAAAAAGGCAAAATATAAATATTTAAATTGTGATTTAATTCCGGTCAGGAAAGCGTTGGAAATCCAAGATGATGAGGCTTTAAAAAATTATATCGGCGCAAATACAAAGCTGGTTGTCATTGATGAAGCCCAGAGAGTTGAAAACATAGGGCTTATTTTAAAAATACTTGTTGATACATGCCCTGGAATACAGGTTATTGCAACCGGTTCATCAAGTTTTGAATTAAGCAATAAAATCAAAGAGCCGTTAACCGGCAGGGTTATACAGTTTATGCTTTATCCCCTGTCTTTGACAGATTTATCAGAGGCTTATGACCCTTACAAACTGGATATAAAACTTGATAATCTTTTAAGGTTCGGGAGCTATCCGGCTATTGTAGATACTTCCGAAGAAACAGCCAGGACTTTTTTGGAAAGCATAGCCAGCAATTATTTATACAAAGATATTCTGGAATATGAGCAGGTTAAAAATTCAAAGGCTTTATTTAACCTTTTAGAGCTTTTAGCTTTGCAGGTAGGCAATGAGGTATCATACCAGGAACTCGCAAACAACCTTGACATTAACGTCCTGACTGTAAAAAGGTATATAGACCTTTTGGAAAAATGTTTTGTTATTTTTACTCTTCATGCTCTCAGTAGGAATAAACGGAAAGAAATAACAAAATCGGTTAAAATTTATTTCTATGATGTAGGCGTAAGAAATGCCCTGATTCAAGGATTTAACAGGCTTGATATGAGGACAGATACAGGCGCATTATGGGAAAATTTCTGTATTGTTGAAAGATTAAAGCATAACCAATTAAATAAACGCCTTGTAAATAAGTATTTTTGGCGCACTTATGACCGGAAAGAAATTGATTATATTGAGGAGCATGACGGACAATTAACCGGTTATGAGTTTAAATGGGGAAAAGAAACACGGGAGTATAGACCGCCCGGGGCATTTGTTGACAATTACGAAAATGCCACAGTTAAGCGCATTGATAGGCAAAATTATCAGGAATTTTTAATTTAGTATAAACTATCCTATGCCCCGGCCTGAACCGCCAAAGCTGGTTAGTCGCCTGATACTATCGTCAACAAATTTCTGAACGACCTCAATCTGGCCGTTTACAATTTTTAACTGGTTCTGATATCTTAATATTTCTGCCTGGATGCGTTTTTCCACTAACTGAAGTTTTTCTCTCTCGGTTTCCAGTCTTTTGAACTCGGCGGAGTCGGGCTTAAGGTCATCACCGATAGTAATCAGCTCCATTGCAAATGTTGCATTCTGGGTCGACTCCATCATCTTGCTCTGAATTTTGTATTCAAGGTCAAGCTGTCTTTGCTTTAAGTATGCTAGTCCTATTAAGCCTGTGAATAGCCCCATTGTTACTTCCCCGTGTCTGTTTGGTTACTTATCTGTACTTATTGAGCTGGAAACCTCCCTTTAGGTTATGAGGATTACTTTCGTTCATTAATTTATCCATTTTTTGCAGTCTGTAATACTGCAGCTGTACCTGGTATTTCAGTGCTTTCAGCCTTTTATTTAAGCTCAGGAGGTTATATAATGAGTTTAAAAAATTGGCTGCCGCTGAAATAAACGGGTTTCTTCTTTGGAAATACGTATAAGAAATTCTGAAAAAACTCGCTATATTCTTGAAGTAATCGTTTATAACCGTTGCTGTTTGCATTTTTTGGAGTACTCCTTTTTTTCAATACTTAGATGACTTACTCCTATATATATAAAAACAATCTGGCCGGATTAATTTACCTTTTTTTGTAAAGAATTGTTACAAATCTTCATAAGCCCCGTCTTTGTAACTACGCCCTAAAAATTCTTCAAAATCCCACCCGCCCGCCCGCAGTTGTGGTTAAGGGCTTCGCCCTTAACAATTTTTATATAGATTCTGACTGCTACCTGAATAATTACCATCTTTTTACACTTTTCCCTATTAAAAATATTCCCTGTAACCACTGAAAATAAACCTGAACGTCACAATCAACGCACAAAATTCATGGCTTTAGCATTTTTTCGCACAATTTTTGAGTTAAAAATATTTTGTTTTTTCTCCAGTTTTCGCCTGTTAATTTCCAGTACTTTTTTCATTTTCTTTTTATATAAAACAGGTTTTATGAGGCTGTGGAAAAAATCTTTTAAATTTTTAACAAAATATAAAGTCCCCTCTAACCTGTTAAACGCTAATCTTAGACAAACCCTTTGCATAGACTCATCCTTGTTTAGAGCTCGTTTACGGCTTTTGAATCGCCTTCAATAGAGCTTTTAAGCATTTTTTTAATTATATCGCCCTGTACATCAAGTTGTTTTACTGTTGTTTCGAGGTTTTTAATTTTCATTGTAAGTATGGTGTCCGCGTTGGTGATAATCCTGCCTGTAACGTACTGGTATGCGCTTATTGCAGCGCCTGAGTAACCGCTCATGAGGTTTCCCGCAAGGGCCGCAACCAGTCCGCTCGGGCCAAAATAAGGAGCAAGATGAGTTATAAGTCCTCCGACACCTCCGACAACCCCTGCAACCGGGAGCGTAATATCACTAAACCCTCCGCTTGCAGCGCTCATTCCGGTAAAAACCCCTGCCGCCGGGATATATGAATTCCCGCCGGGTATGCTGGTGGTGACCGGGGCCGCACCGCCCGTGGGCATACCGCCAATGGAAAAAGTACTCGCAAGAGGCACGAGCGAACTGCCCAGGGACATTATGGAATTATACAGTGGCGCTGCGCTGCCCGTGGGGAATCCCGGGTATTTGGCCAGGTTGCGCATGCCGAAGGATGACTGGACCCCGGGGGTTGTTGAATACCCGCCTGACACGGGGTAAGAGTATGACGTGCCCGGGATGTTAATTGCTGAAGAGCCCAGGACCGGCATATAGTTTGACGGGCCTACCAGTTTTGTCAGGTTTATCAGAAAATTGCCTATAGTGCCGTAAGCAGTAGCCCCGCCAAGACCCGGGCCGCTTACCGTTAAGTCGCGCAGGCGGTCATAGGTCTCAAAAACCAGTGCTTTCGCATCACTGCTGGCCTTTCCGTATTTATTGGAAATCGTTAGCAAATGGTCATTTTTATAGCTCATATTTCCCTTCTCTTCCTCTTCCTATTTCAAACAAATGTTATGCGAATGTCTTAAACGTCATATCAATGTTCTTGTCTATAACCTTATTAACCGCATCAACCTCTGTTTGTACCTCCTGGTGCTGGGTATCAACGTTTTTAAGCTCTAATTCCAGTGTCCTGTCGATTGCGTGCTTGGCTTCGAGTTCCGCTTCAATGCTGTAGTATAGTGAAGGATTAACGAGTAAGCCCTCATCATCCACCTGCGCGGCGGCCTGCATCTGTTCAACAAGCTGCTCCATTGAATCAGCGTTAATCGTACGTTCCTGGTTCAGTTGCTGTCCTTTAAATTCAAGGTCACTCTTCCTTGCCGTTAATTGTAAAAATCTTGCCTGGCTTGCTGCTAAACCCATTATCTCGCCTCCAATGATTATGAGCATACTTACATATTTTGTTTATCGGCATTTTCAGGTAATACTTTAGGTTTTTTGTGAAGATATGTAAAAATTTTCCTTTTTCCTGCAATTATTAATAATGATTTTTTTTATTTAGTCCATTTTTGTTTCTTATATTAATTAATATCTGAATACCCTTTTGCAGAGCAAATTTCCCCGCATTATCCGGCCTAAAGTAATTATATTCATTAGAAATATGGGTGATGAATGAATGTTTTATTAAAAGCTAATATGTATAAACAATGATAGGGGGACAGGAAAATGCCTGAAAAAATAAAACTTTTAATGGTCGAGGACCATAAACTCCTGAGAGTGGGGCTAAAAGCTATTTTTGAAAGATATCCCAATATGGAAATAATCGGGGAGGCCGAAGATGGCCAGCAGGCAGTTAAAATGGCCAGGGAACTCAAGCCTGACCTTATACTTATGGACATAGGCCTGCCTGTATTCTCCGGGATAGAGGCTACGAGGAGAATAAAGGAATCCAACCCGGACATAAAAATAGTTATACTCACCTCACACACTGATGAAAAAGAGGTGTTTGACGCGCTCTCGGCAGGCGCTAACGCTTATGCAATGAAAGATATAAAAACAGAGCACCTGGTAAGCATAATCCAGACCGTTAAACAGGGGGCTTTCTGGCTTGACCCGGCCATAGCAAAGATTGTTACTCAAAAAAAAACTATTTTACCGGGAAATAACAAGCCCTATACAAGGGCTGCTTTCAAGGCAGAGCATTCAAACCTTACTGAAAGAGAGTATGAAGTCCTGAAACTCGTTGTTGACGGGAAGTCCAACAATGAAATAGCGGAAGACCTGAAAATAAGCGAGCACACGGCAAAGGCTCATGTGTGCAATATTATACAGAAACTGGTTGTTGATGACAGGACACAGGCCGCTGTTAAGGCGATTAAGGAGGGGCTGGTTTAATTATTGCCTAAACGGCGTATGGCTTCACTCAGGGCTTTATTCTTACTGATTTTATGTTTTTTTGCATATTCTTTTAAACAGATAACGTCTGATTTTTCCAGGTCAAATGTTTCCTTGACTTTATCCTTATATTCTTTTTTCCTGCCGGCATTAGGGCGTTTACCACCCCATTGTTTTTTTATTTCTTCTATTTCCCTGTCAGATTCTTCAATTATCTCCTGATGCAGAGCCGGGTCTTTAGTATTAAGTTCTTTCATAAATTCTTTAAATGTTTTAGGCATATTAAATTTCTCCATTTTTAATTTTTTGTCTAACCCTGTCGATGTGCCTCTTCGCCTGTTCTATAAATCTTTTTGGGGCTTTTTGTGATTTTTTTAAGACTACGAGGCCAATAATTATAATTTTGTTTTCCTCGTAATCAAAATATATTCTTACATTATCTGTTTTTATTTCCCATATATCTCCTAAATTTCGACTATTATGCGCATATTGACCTAACTCTTCAAAATTTCTAATTGCTTTAGCTGCTTTCTTTTTGGAAATTCTATCGAGATTTTCCATCTGTAACATTGCTTCGTCGGAAAAAATAGCTTTAAACATTATTTGCCTTTTGAATAGCACCTCTTTTTATCAAGTATAACATATATTTTGATTTTCACAAGATTTTTTCATTATTTATAAAAGTATCATACAATCCCCGTAACTGTAAAAGCGGTAGTTCCTCTCTATTGCCTCCTGATAAGCCCGCAACACAAAATCCCTCCCCGCAAAAGCCGACACCAGCATTAAAAGAGTAGACCCGGGCAGGTGGAAATTAGTTATCAGCTTGTCAATCACCTGAAACTCATAACCCGGGTAAATAAAAAGTGAACTCTTACCCGATTTTTTACCCTGCCTGTACCAGGTTTCCAGTGTTCTTACTGTTGTTGTGCCCACCGCGACAATATTTTTACCCCGCTGCCTGGCATTGTTTATAATCCCGGCAGTAGAATCAGGCACTTCATAGTATTCCTCGTGAATTTTATGCTCAAGTATATTTTCGCTCCTCACAGGCTGAAACGTACCTAAGCCAACATTCAGGGTAACGTAACATATTTGCACCCCTTTTTCGGCAAGTCTTTCAAGCAATTCCCCGGTAAAATGCAGCCCGGCTGTAGGGGCGGCAACAGAACCGGGATGTTTTGCGTAGACTGTCTGGTATCTTTCTTTATCATGAATGTTGTTTTCCCTGTCTATGTATGGGGGGAGAGGAATATTTCCCGTCCTGTTTAATATTTCATAAAAATTTCCATCATAAACCAGCTCCGCTTCTTCTTTTGAAACCACCCTGGCTTTGAGCTCTGTTGAAAATATTATTTCCGTACCTTCCTTAACTCTTTTGGCCGGTTTAAACATTACCTTCCATTTATTATCCGGCTTTTTCTCCAGTAAAAAAACTTCTATACCCGCCCCCGTTGTTTTCCTGCCGAGCAGCCTCGCCGGGATTACCCTTGTGTTATTGAGCACGAGCACGTCATTTTCCGAGAGATATTCCGTTATATTAAAAAACTTCCTGTGCCCAATGGTCATTTTCTCCCTGTTTAAGACCATCATGTTTGAGTATTCCCTTTTTTTTGAGGGGAATTTCGCTATTAAATGTTTTGGAAGCTCATAATCAAATTCACTAAGGAGCATTAAATATCCCGGCCCTTGTTAATATTCCCGGTCAAAGGCCGGGGCACGCTGATTCCCTCCCCGCCGAGATATTTTACCTGCTCGCTTTCAATTTCAAGGTAAACCGGTTTTTTCTCAACATTATCCAGTGCCGTGTTCACCAGTTGTTCCAGCCGCAGGGACATACTCGATGAACCTCCCCCCTGCCCGAATTCCTTTGACAGGTTAAGAATTATTCTCTGCGGGGCTTCCCTGAGTTCAATCAGTTTTGTGTTTTCGGGTATTTCCGTAAAATACCCGAGTTTTTCCTCGTTTTCAGCAGGCCCTCTCAACAGCTCGCTTATTGCTATTTTAAGAACAGGCTCATCCTTGTATATTTTTCTTCTTACATATATCAGCTTATAATCGTTTTCGCCGTATTTTTTAACAAAATAAACAGGCACGGAAATTTTTTCGCCCGGCTCTTTTTTTGCGTGGGGATACAGCATTATGAGTGCAACTACCAGCAGCACAACTACGGCAAAATGAAGCAGTATGAATTTTCTGTTAATTACCATTTTCGCACTCTCTTTTCACAGCTAATTTTACCATTAATTTAATTATCCCGCCAGATGCTGGAAACAGTCAGGGCAATTCAATTCTAAAATAGAAAATGTGTCAAAATAGTAGTAGTAGTTAAATAGAGGTTTTTACATGTTATGAAAATTTTTTCCAGTATTTAGCAACTCAAGTAAATAGAATCAGATTTGTTTTTCTTCCAAAACACATGTCCTGGTTGAATCAAATAGAGATATGGTTTAGCATTTTAGTCCGAAAAGTCATTAGACGAGGGAATTTTAAGGGCACGGAAGAGCTTAAAGACAGGATGTTAAAGTTTATAGAGTTCTTCAATATTACCGCAAGACCTTTTAAGTGGACTTATGCCGGCAAGCCTCTACAATCATGACAGGACACTAACTTTCGCTTATGTATTTTGGCTGTGATTTTGTTATCATAAGTAAGGAACAAACAACATCAGGAAAAA
>JANQGS010000188.1 GCA_028277195.1 Candidatus Gastranaerophilales bacterium | reverse complement strand
GGCTGTGATTTTGTTATCATAAGTAAGGAACAAACAACATCAGGAAAAATGATTAACACTATCTCAGTCCAGACAAAATATAAAGTAATATGCGAGCTGATACCAACCGGCTCGAGTGTTCTAGACCTGGGGTGCGGCTCAGGAGAACTGCTTAAGCTGGTGAAAACCAATAAAAAGACCCGGGGACGCGGCGTGGAAATCAATGAAGACAACGTTATAAAGTGTATTGAAAAAGGATTGTCAGTGTTTCAGGGCGACCTTGATGAAGGATTAAAAGACTACCAGAACAAGTCATTCGATTATGTTATCCTGAACCAGACCTTACAGTGCGTACGAAAGCCTGATTATGTCATTCAGGAAATGCTCAGGGTCGGGGAAAAGGGTGTAATCAGCTTTCCGAATTTTGCTTACTGGAGGGTGAGGTCATACCTGTTTTTTAACGGCAGGATGCCTAAATCCGGCATCTTACCTTACGAATGGTACAATACACCTAATATTCACCTGCTTACGATAAATGATTTCAAGGATTTTTGCAGGGAGCGAAAAATCAGGATATTAAAGGAGATATTTATTAACCGGGCCAGGGTTAAGAAGGATTTTATACACAATGCCCTGCCTAATTTTTATGCGGAGGAGGCTGTTTTTATTGTACAGAGGGACATAAGCAGGTCGTAGTCAAAATACCGCCTAACAGCCGCAGCTCTCGTGACCATCATCAGGATAAATTTTATCTTCATTTCTTAGCTTATAAGGATTTGTAGAATCTTGATCAGTAGCTTCAATATCAAAAATATTATCAGAAAGAACAAACTGGTCAGCATCAGGGTCAACATCGTGAGTTGAATCATGACTTTTACTCTTAAAAGCGGGCTGTAGTTGCTGATAACGCTGAAATGGGTTGTAATTTTGAATTGATAACATTTTAGTATTCCTTTCTGTGGTTCATCTTCTGTTTTTTATAAACATCCTGAAAAAATAAATTGACCTGAAAAAACTTTTTAAAAGGAAAAATTTAACATTACGTAATAAATTACAGCTTGTCAGTTATAAGGGCGAAAATATCATTGAAGATTATTATAAGCATAAGGCCTATAAGAAACATAAACCCGTATTTCGCAAAAGCCTCCTGCGTTCTTTCCTCAACCGGCCTGCCCCTTAACTGCTCTATAATGAGAAACATTATATGCCCCCCGTCTAAAGCCGGTATGGGCAAAAGGTTGACAATGGCGAGGTCAATGCTTATCAGGGCGGTCAGCAGCAGCCCGTCCCATATACCTTTCTGCTCAATAATATCGCTCCCAATTTTTGTTACCGCCACTATGCCATGCAGGTCATTCAGGGGAATCTGGCCTGTAATTATCATCCACAACCCCTTCACCATATAGACCGCGTTTCTCTCCAGGTAGTTCCAGGACTTGTTGATAGCCTCTTTTGCCGATGTAACTTCTGTATTAAGCTCTTCCAGCTTGAGTTTTACACCTATAACCCCTTGTTTTGCCGGGTAAACGGGTGGTAGTTTGATTAGCTCACTATCCCTTTCAACAGTAATATTCACGGCATGGGCCGTATCGGCGGTAGCCGCCGCAAGCGCATATACAGTAGAGCCCCCGCCCGATAAAAATTTTTGCTTTCCATCGAGTGTGTCCCTCAGGTTCTGCTCTTCCTTGCTTAAATACTTGCCAATGGGCTTGTAACCCTTGTACCCGGCAAAAATATCCTCAGGCACTTCTACCGGGGCCTCAAAAGAAGGCTCAGGCAGTCTAACCTCCGTCCCGGGAGGTATTGGTCCTTCTTTTTGCAGGTTGGGGTTTAATTCCCGGATTTTTTCAAGCTGTGTTTCATATTTTTCATAGGAAACATAATCATTAAACCTCTTGCTGCGCCGCACCGTTTCAACGAATTTAAACAGCGTGTCAACATTTTCCCCGTTTACGCTTACCACCCTGTCCCCGGGTTGGATGCCTATCTTGCGCGCGGGCAGGTTCCCCTCCTGCAAACCCTCAATATAGAGGTTATACTTGCCTGAGGGCACTCCGCCCGAGAACCCCGCCACAAACAGTACAATAAAATAGGCTAATATGGCGTTTGCCGTGACCCCGGCTGACACAACCAGGAACCGCTCCCATACCGTTTTATTGGATATGCGCTCAGGGCTGTCTTTTGGCAGGTCACTTTCCGGGTCATCGTCCGGGAATGATACATAACCTCCCAGTAAAAATGCGTGGATACAGATTTTTGTCCCGCCCCATTTTGTTTCATAAAGCGTCGGGCCAAACGGCAGGCCGAAACCGAACCGCTCAACCTTTATGCCGAGCATTCTCGCTACTATAAAATGCCCGAATTCATGAACAAGTATTAAAACGCTCAGCAGAGCAAGCATTGTTATTATGTGCATTGTTAGATATTTTCTCCTTTTATAAAATTATATCAAAGATATAATTTACGAGTATAAAACCTGATATTATCTGAATCACTCCGGTATTCCAAATTTTTGTAAAAACAGAGGGTGAGGCGGCCTCGGTATCCTGCTTGTATTTTTCGAGGATTTCCTCCCCGGCTTTTATGCCCGATAAAATATACTTCTCAGGGGCTTTTACGGTAGTAAAGTATTTTTGCAGGAGCATCCCGCCCTGCTTCCAGTAAGAAAAAACAAATGAAAAACCCATCACCAGGAATAAAAACTGGAAAAGCGGGTCAAACCTGCTGAAAAACCCTGCATAGGTTATGATGACAATCTGGATGCCCAGAATCAGTACCATTAAGTTAGTCCCGCAGCGAATGTGTTCCTTGGGCTGCATTTTTACTGTTTCAACACTAAGCGGCATACCCTTCTCAATTGCGTTAATTGTCTGGTGCTCGGCTGCGTGCAGCTTTACCAGTGGCGTAAACCTCAAAATCAGCAAGAAAAGCGCTATTTGCAGGAATATTAACAAAGGAATACCCTCACCGTTAATAACATCAATATTAAACATGCCGGCAGTGATTGAGGTAATAATTTCCACAAATGCGATAATCAGCCCCAGGGCAATACCGGTAAGGAAAAGGCCGAGATTGCCCGTGCCCGCCTGGTGCTTTCCGTCAGTTATATAAACACCCAGCGGGGTTGCCAGCCCGCCGAGGGAACGGGGTTTTACGAGCCGTGTGAGGTAGTGTATTATGGCAGACCTTGTAAAGACCCTTCCTGTATAAGAATTGTCATCCTCAACTATGGGCACCATGCGTACATGCATTTCATTCACCCTGGAAATCAGCTCTGAGATGCTGGTGTCTGTCTTTTCCGACCATACATCCCTTGTCATTAATGAGGATACGGGGTATTCATGCAGATAACTCTCCCGGTCCATACTCCATTCAGGGAGTATTCCGGCAAGGTCATATTCTGAAATAATGCCTGTTAATTTACCGTTTATGTCTATTACGGGCAGGGTATCGCTCTGAACCTCCTTAAAAAGCTCAGGCAGCCTGCTTGCCGGGCAATACTCGGAAACTGCGGGCATTTCCTCTGAAATTTCGT
>JANQGS010000129.1 GCA_028277195.1 Candidatus Gastranaerophilales bacterium | reverse complement strand
GCATTATTTTATTATACGTACCACTCATTAAAATGACCCAAAAAAGCTGAAACCATGATGAACTCATGGTTTCAGCTTTTTACTCTGTCAAACTTCCGTTAATTATTCAGGAATATCCGGGTTATCAGGGAAAGAAAGCCCGTCCGTATAAAGGATTAAGGGTTTTATTCCCCTCCCTTATACTCCGCAAAGACCTGTTCCCTGGCCGGGATTGCCTTTATTGCTCCCCAGCCCCTTGCCTGTTCGGAAGCCACAATAGTAGCCAGTTTAGCGGCCTCAAACGGGGTAAGCCCGTTTGCGATACCGTGCAGGAAACCGCCGTTATAAGAATCCCCCGCGCCTGTCGGGTCAACAACATCCACCTGCCTGTGCGGAATAAAGTTTATTTCGCCGTTATGTCCCACAGCGCTGCCTGCCGGGCCCATTTTTACCGCTATTGTCTGGACTCCCCTGTCCCAGAAATATTTAATTATTTTATCCGCCGAATTTAGCCCTATGAGCTTTTCCGCATCATGAGCACTGCTGAGCATTAAAATATCAATGTATTCAATAACCTCTTCCAGCGCTTCTTTCGCATCTTCAATATCAGTCAGTTTTTCCTTGTAATTCGGGTCATAAGCCACAAGGCATTCCTTATCCCCCGCAATTGAAAACGCTTTTTTAACCGCCCCGCCCGCAGAAGAGGAAAGCGACCGGGTTATACCCGTGGCATAAACTATTGATGACCTTTCAATGACCTCCTCAGGTATATCTTCTATGGAAAGTGTGGTAGCAGCGCTTTTTTTCCTGTAATAGGCGAATTCCTTCTTGCCTTCATCCTGCCTGGAAACTATATACAGGCCGTTATAGCCCTCAACTATCTTAACGTTGCTTATATCGAGGTTTTCCGACTGCCAGGAGTCCAAAAGGAAGTCCTTAAAGGAATCGTTCCCTACTTTTGTCAGGAAGCCTACTCTTGAGCCGAGCCTTGATGCTGATATTGCGGTATTTAAAACATCACCGCCATAATATTTATGGAAAATTTCGGCAAAAGCCAGCTTTTCGTTTGTTGAGAGCTCAACCAGGCTCTCTCCTATTACAATTATATCGAGATTATCTGTCATATTTTATTTTTTACCTTCTTTTGGCTTAATAGTCAACAATTTTAATATATTGCCCTTAAATTTAAATTATATGTTTACAAAAACCCCAAAATATACAACAATGTAAGTATTAGAAAAAACGGGGTGTGTTTTTATGAAAAAACTTTTTAGCGTTTTACTTGTCTTTTCCTTTTTGAATTTAATTATATACCCGGCATTTGCTGATGAATACCTGGTATTGCCGCCAATTGCTGAAGAGGAGGCCAGCGAGAATTATAACACGGATTATGACAAGCCCCTCCCGGATTTTAACAGTTCAACAGACAGTTACTCCGTTGATTCTTACTCAAAAGACCCTTTAAAAGGCAGAATAACAACCGTTCCGGTCGGTACTGCTTTCCAGGTTATAACAGATGCCGCTCTTAATTCCAAAAGAAGCCAGGTCGGGGAAATTTTCACCGCCACGCTAAACCAGCCGATATCTGTGAACGGGGACATAGTTATACCCGCAGGCAGTGAGATAACCGGGCAGATTACATACCTGCAGGATGCCGGCAGGGCAGGTAAAAACGCCAAAATGGAAATAAAATTCACCGGCATAAAACCCCTTTACGGCAATAAAGTGCCTATAACCGGTAAGGTATTGACCCAGGACAATTCCGGCATACTAAAAGGCGGGTCATTAAAAGACCAGCTTGTGGAGAGCGCAAAAGCAGAAGCAATCATAACAGCAGGCGGCACTGTGGTTGGCACGGGCATAGGAGCAGCCCTGGGGGGCGTAACTGCGGGAACCGGT
>JANQGS010000080.1 GCA_028277195.1 Candidatus Gastranaerophilales bacterium | reverse complement strand
GCAAAAGAGCTCGCCTCAAGGGGCATTACGGCAAACGCCATTGCCCCCGGGTTCATTGAAACACCAATGACAGAAAAGCTCGACAAGGAAAAAATTGCTGAAAACATACCGCTCAAAAGGCTCGGCAAGCCGGAGGATATTGCGGATGCGGCAGTATTCCTCGCAAAGCCAAATTCTTATATAACCGGGCAGGTTATAGGAGTTGACGGAGGACTTGTTATTTAATAAACTTAATTAACACATATCTTTGTACTAAGTAAACATTTTAAGGAGAAAAAAAGAATGAGCGAAACACTTGAAAGAGTAAAAAAAGTTATAGTAGAGCAATTAAGCGTTGAGGAAGCGGAAGTTACACCACAGGCGAGTCTTACAGCGGATTTAGGGGCTGATTCGCTTGATGCGGTTGAGCTTGTTATGGCTTTTGAAGAGGAATTCGGGATTGAAATTCCCGACGAGGAAGCTGAAAAAATCCAGAAAGTACAGGATGCTGTGGATTTCATCGACAAACAAAAGGTTAGCAGCTAATATCAAAGGAAACGATTAATGTCCAACAGTTCCAGAAGAGTAGTTATAACCGGGATGGGCATTGTGAGCCCTTTCGGCGCGGGGGTGAACCTGCTCTGGGATAACCTCGTACAGGGCAATAGCGGTATTAAGACCATAACCCTGTTAGACCTGAGCAACCATGAAGTTAAGTTCGGGGGCGAATTTAGCGACTTTGACCCTGCTCAATACCTTGACAAGAAAGAGGTAAAGAGAATGGACAGGTTTACCCAGCTGGGGCTGGTTGCCACCCAGGAGGCCATGCAGGATGCGGGTCTTGATATGAGCAAGGTTGACCCGACAAGGGTAGGTGTAATTGTAGGCAGCGCCTCCGGCGGGATGGCCACAATAGAGAAAAACCACATAGCCATAGTGGAAAAAGGCCCGTCAAAATGCAGCCCGTTTACCGTGCCAATGATGATAGTAGATATGGCCGCCGGGAGAATCTCCATAATGGTAGGGGCTAAAGGGCCTAATAAAGCGGTTGTAACGGCATGTGCCACGGCTTCTCACTGTCTTGGTGACGCGTTCAGGTCTGTTGCGTACGGGGATGCCGATATTATACTTGCCGGCGGATGTGAAGCTCCTTTGACCTCCCTGGCCATGGCCGGTTTTGCCAGCGCCAGGACCTTGTCAAAGCGCAATGACGAGCCGGAAAAAGCCAGCAGGCCCTTTGATAAGGACAGGGACGGCTTTGTAATGGCTGAAGGTGCGGGGATTTTTGTTCTTGAAGAACTTGAGCATGCCCTTGCAAGGGGGGCTAAGATATACGGCGAATTTGCCGGCTACGCAGCCAATGCCGACGCCAATGACATAGTAGCGCCCTGCCCTGACGGTGACGGAGCGGCAAGGGCTATGGAGCTCGCGCTTAAGGATGCATCGCTCAAACCCGGGGATGTCCAGTATATAAATACACATGGGACAAGCACTGAGCTGGGTGATATAGCTGAAACCCTGGCTATTAAGCGTGTGTTTGGGGATTATGCCAAAAACGGCCTGCTGGCAAGCTCTACCAAGAGCATGACTGGCCATACACTCGGCGCTGCCGGTGCAATTGAGGCGGCTGCCTGCTTAAAATCCATAGAAACCGGGTTTGTGCCCCCGACAATAAACCTTGATAACCCTGATGAACAGTGCGACCTTGATTATGTCCCGAATAAAGCCAGGAAACTCGATAATGTGAATGCTGTGATGTCTAATTCTTTCGGGTTTGGCGGGCACAATGCGTCACTTGTATTTAAAAAGTATGAATAAATATTTATAAAAAGTTATAAATGATTATAACATATGGCATAAATATGACACCTTTTGGCAGTATACTAATAGCCAGAAGCGAAAAAGGAATAACCGACCTCCAGTTTACCAGTAATTCCATTATCGCGGAAGCCAAACTGCTTGCGAAATGGCAGGATGCGTCCATTATAAGGAATGATAAGGAATTAGCGGTACCGGCAGGGAAAATTTTTATTGAGCACAGACATTATCCCGAGATAGAGCTTGACCTGGTCGGCACAGATTTCCAGGTAAAAGTGTGGGAGGCTCTTTTGCGGGTAAAAAAAGGGCAAACTACCACTTATGGGGACATAGCAGATAACATAGGACACCCTAACGCCCTGAGGGCGGTAGGAAGCGCTGTGGGGAAAAACCCCGTACATTACCTTGTGCCATGCCACAGGGTCGTAAAAAGGGACGGCACGCTCGGGGATTACGCGGCAGGGACAAGGTTAAAAAAGGCTATACTTGCTTTTGAGGGAATAAAAATTAAGTAACAGTTCAGGCTATCTTAAATTGAAAGTTGAACTCAGCTA
>JANQGS010000225.1 GCA_028277195.1 Candidatus Gastranaerophilales bacterium | reverse complement strand
ATTAATATTGTTCATAACTACATCCTGACACTTCTTTAAATTTTTGACGAGTCAGGATGTCTATTTTTTATGAAAAATTTTTATTCTGCGTAAGTCCTGATATGAATGAAAATATAGAAGAAAAACTCAAAGAAGTCAAAGAATTTATCGAACAAGTTGCCGATAGAATAGCCCAAAATCCTGATAACTGCTACTGGGCATATAAAACAATTGTTTGCAGTGCTATTGAAAACTTCTTTAATCACCTTTTTAACAGCCCCGATAATGACATTGACTGGGAAGACCCCGGCCTTGACCTGCATTATGATGTAAATATTGATGAAAATTTAAATCGGGTAGATTTTTTAGTCAGTGAAAACAATGTTAAAGATGAAGAAACTTACAATAAAAAGCTCGCCTCTATTTTTGTACGTTTACATAACTTTTTACTGCTTGACGCCCTCTCAAAGAACACCATAGCAATAAAGCAAAATGAAAAGTACAAATATTTAATAAACTCGCAAAAAATTGAGAATGAAATAGAGCGTATATACAATCGCTACGAAAAATCAAAAAAAATTATTGATTTGACCCATCATAAATTAAATTTTCCATTCCATCTAAAAAAACTTGATAATGAAAAGGTATTGGCTCAAAGATTATCAGGAAAATTAACCGTTGAATTTGCTCCGCTAACAATAGATAAAGAAAAATATACAAGCTATTACTCAATAAGTGTATATCTTACTCTTAGCCAAAGCCTGAACAGCTACTGTGTTGAAGAAAAAAAGGAGATACTGCAAAGAATAAGGGAATCGGCAAGACATCAAATATTATACGAAGACAAAACACCTGATAGTGAAGAAATACAATACTTAGAGTTTCAAGAAGCCCCTGAAGACTTTGTTGAAATGGGTTTCACCGGCAAACTTCTTATAGATAAATCGTTAGCCCCCGATTTTATCGGTGCTAATACTCTTAAAATCAGCATTAATAATAGACCAGCACAGGAAAAACCTCAAAAAAAACTAACCTTTGATAGGCCCAGAGTAAAATTAACTGAAGACGAAGAAAAATTCCTTTATTTATATGCTATAAAAGGAGTCAAAAACTACCGTGAAATAGCTAAATTAATGTTTTGCAGCGAACAAACCGTTAAAAACTGGGCTCAAAATATCCAGAGTAAATTGCGTGCAAATAATATGTCTCATGCTGTATATTTGTATTTTGCCCCAAATGATTAGGATTTTGCTGAGCTTTATACTAAAGTTTAAACTATAGTAAGATTATACGTACCCTCAATTTGGTATATTGTTATTAGTTACTGCATAAAAAGGTAATTAATACCATGAACCTAGCTGTAGAGTATGTTAACACATCTGACATCAAACCCTACAAATCCAACCCTAAAATTCACAAAAACAGGCAAATCCGGCAGATAGTGAACTCTATCTCGGAGTTCAAGTTCAACAATCCTATTCTGATTGATGAGAACAACGTGATTATCGCAGGACATGGTCGGTTGCTGGCTGCAAAGCACCTGAACATGCTGCAAATTCCTGTGATTAAACTTACACACCTCAGCGAAGTCCAGAAAAAAGCTTACCGCATAGCTGATAACAAACTCACCGAAAACGGCGAATGGGATTTTGACCTGTTAAAAGTCGAGCTTGAAGACCTGAATAGCCTTAATCTGGATTTCAACCTTGATATCACAGGTTTTGATACTGCTGATATTGACGTTATGCTGGATGATACGCTAACTCGGAAAGAGGTAAAGCTGGATGAAAAAGCCAACTCACTCCCGTTTATTCCGGCAAACGAAGTTTTGTCAAAAGAGGGCGACATCTGGTTGCTTGGAAAACACCGTATCATCTGCGGTAATGCTCTTGAAAAAGACACATACGCCAATCTTTTTGAGGGTAAAAAAGCTGATATGATCTTCACAGACCCACCGTATAATGTCAAGGTCGATGGACACGTATGCGGACTGGGCAAAATCAAACACAAGGAATTCTCTATGGCATCGGGTGAGATGTCGGAGGAGGAATTCCAAAAATTTTTGGCTAAAATCTTTACTTTATTAAAAAATTACTCCTCCACTTCTTCAATTCTCTTCATATGTATGGACTGGCGGCATATTAAGGAAATTATTAATGCAGCCAGCTCCATTTTCGATGAATTTAAAAACCTCTGCGTCTGGAACAAGGACAACGGCGGGATGGGCTCATTGTACAGGTCAAAACATGAGCTGGTTTTTGTGTTTAAAAACGGTAAAACGCCACATATAAACAACGTTGAACTCGGTTCGCACGGCAGGTACAGGACAAACGTCTGGGATTACCCGGGCGTTAATTCTTTTGGCGAGGGAAAAGACAACCTCAAGCTGCACCCCACTGTAAAACCTGTTGAAATGGTACGAGACGCCATACTGGACGTTACCAATAGGGGTGATATTATTCTTGATTCATTCCTGGGCTCAGGCACAACCCTGATTGCAGCCGAGCAATCAGGCAGGATTTGCTACGGCATTGAACTTGAACTCCTGTATATTGACACAACAATCCGCCGATGGAAGGAATTAACCGGTATATCCGCAATACACCAGCAAACAGGCAAAACCTACATGGAATTACTGGAAATAGAGCTGGAGGAAAATACTAATGACCGAAAATTCTGACAAATACGAAATAGGTTACGGCAGGCCTCCGAGAAATTCACAGTTCAAACCGGGCCAATCCGGCAACAAGAAAGGCAGGCCCAAAAACAGCAAAAACACCTATACTATGCTGACCGATGTTCTGGAGCAAAAAATCAATATAAAGGAAAACGGTAAAGACCTGCGCATATCCAAAAAGCTGGCAATGATAATGCAGCTTGTAAACAAGGCTGTTAAAGGAGATGTTAAAGCCATAAATTCACTACTGCCTCATATGCTAATGGCTGATGCTAAAGAAGAGGACAAAAACAAAATCCTCGCCTCCATTAGCCAGGATGACAGGGAAATAATCACGAATTACTTAAAAAACCTGTCTGATTTTGAAGGTACGGAGGAAGCCAGTAAAACAAAAGAGGTCAGCAAAAAAAGAATAAAAAAAGTAAAAAAGGGAGAAAATAATGGAACACAATAAAGAAATATTAAATTCACTCCTCAGGGTAAACTTCAAATCCTTTGTGGAAAAGGTTTTTAAGGAAGTTTCTCCCAATTCCGAGTATCTCGATAACTGGCATATTGAAGTAATATGCCACGAACTTATGAATACAATGGAAAATGAGCAGAACCGACTGATTATCAACATACCGCCACGGTATATGAAGTCAATTATCTGCTCCGTTGCTTTTCCAGCATTTATCCTGGGGCATAACCCGAAGGCTACAATTATTGCTGTTAGCTACTCAGATGAATTATCCGCAAAACTTGCACTTGATTGTAAAAAAGTTATAGATAGCAGCTGGTACAGAGACTTGTTTCCGGAAACAATATTAACAAAGAAATCCGCAAGTGATTTTGAGACAACCCGAGGCGGGGGCCGGTATGCAACATCGGTTAACGGAACACTAACAGGCAGGGGTGCGGATTACATCATAATCGATGACCCTATGAAACCAATGGATGCGTATTCAGACCTGCTGCGCGAAAAAACTAACGACTGGTACGGTAACACTCTATACTCAAGACTTAACAACAAAAAAGACGGAAAAATTATTGTTGTTATGCAAAGACTGCACGAAGAAGACCTTACGGGTTACTTACTGATAACTGATGAAACCTTTGCAAAAAGGAAGGCACAACCCGGAAACAGGCATTAAAAGCTGTTATTGACGGAGAAATTTAATGTGTCTGAGGGGACATAAATTAGACTATAACACTTGAATTCCAAGATGAAAAGAGCGATTAATGTGTCTGTACTCAATAACAGAAAGGAATACAGACATGACAAAAACCATCGAAGAACTACAAGCCCTCTCCCGACCGGAATTAATCACAAAATGGAAAAAACTGTTTGGGACAAATTCCCCGCAGCACGCGCGAAAAGATTACCTGATAAAACATATTGCCTGGGAACTTCAAGCGAAAAAAGAGGGTGGACTGTCAGCTCAAAGCAAGAAACAGCTTGATAAGCTGGCAGGTAAAATGGCGAAAAAGGAGGAGTTTAGTGAATCTGATATCAATGAATCCTGTAAAGAAAAGCAGACATTGGAAATCAAAGCAGGTACAAAACTGATAAGGGAGTATAAAGGTGAAAAACACGAGGTTATCGCCCTTGATAAAGGATTCGAATACCAGGGCAAACAATACAGAAGCTTATCAGGCATAGCAAAGGAAATAACCGGCTCGCAGTGGAATGGCAAGGTTTTCTTCGGAGTTAAGAAATGACCACAGTTAAAAAAAAAGAAAACCACCCGCTGCGCAATTTATACCAGAAAATCCTGCGAGGAAGGACTGGAGCAAGAGTTCAATTCCCTCCCCGCCCCTCGCCAGCCAGCCAATTATGATAGGCACGTTAGTGCCCTGCCGGGTGCTATATTTTGTAAATTATTTGTAATAAAAAGGCAATTTGGTAACAACCTAGGTGCCTTAAAATAAAAAATTTTCTCAAATTTCCCGCCCACCCAACCCCAGTGGTGGTTAAGGGCTTCGCCCTTAACGAT
>JANQGS010000115.1 GCA_028277195.1 Candidatus Gastranaerophilales bacterium | reverse complement strand
TTTTCTTTAGTTTTTCCCTTAATTCAATTATTTCGAGGTTTTGCCTGATTTTTGGAATTATTTCAGGGGCGATTTCAGGATTGATTTCTGTTTTTAATTTGGTTTTCAGCAGGAACACCAGCAGCTTTAACTGTAATTTATGTAGAAATTTCCCCTCTTTTTCAATAATTTTTTCGGTTTTATCCAGTAATTTCCTGCAATAACTTATATCCCGCCCCGTTAATGTCCTGTTAACCAGGTTTTCATCTTTATTTATCTTTTCATATTCCTGAAAAATACCGTACCATTCACGCTCAAGCCGAAAAATTTCCCCGCATTTATTTTCAATATCTTTTTTCCGGTCAATAATTACCTTTAAATCATCTGTTTCAGTCAAAATAGCGCTTTCAAACCCGGAATCAAGGTCTATTTTGTTTGAAATCAAATCCTGTAGGCGAAAACTCAACTGCTTCTGATAATCCGGCTTACCCGAGCGCAGGCATAAAAACTTTGCCCCGAAGCTGTTCAGCCGGTCACTCACAACGTCTACAGCCTTATCCATCTTGGAAGCAATAAGCACTGTCTTGCCCGAGCCTGCAAGATGCGAGGCAATGTTCACTATAGTCTGGGACTTGCCTGTCCCCGGCGGGCCAAAAACAGTTACCAGGGTATTATTCTTGATTTCCTCAATGACCTGCATCTGGGTCTCACTCAGGCTAAGTGGTGTTATGGGCGTATTTTCCCTGTTTTCATTGGCTTCCCGGTGTTTGTTCCTTGTAGCTCCCAGGAATTCCTCATGAATAGGGGCAAGTGCTGTTTCCCGGAAGACCCCGCCGGGTTTTTCAGATATTTCGCTCAGCTCATGCAGCAAGCCCGCTAGCACAGCGGGCCTTTTTGTCAGAATAACAGCAGAATCCCCGGTTATTACAAGGTTTTCATCATCAGGAATAATCACTTTTATTGTGTTGAGGAACACCTCAATTTTTTCCCCCGTCAAGGGCATTTCCGGGATATAGTCGATTATTCCATCCAGAATATGCTCTGCTGTTTCGTCTTCGTCGTCAAACTCCATTAGACTCACCAGGGCGCTTGTGTTTAAGGACAAATAATCGTCCTGGAGCGTGCACTTTATATCAAGCCCGTCCCTTTCAAGCCTGCATGGCACGTACAGCAGCGGGGTAAGGAACTCTTCCTTTTTCCTGCTCCGGCCTTTCAGGAATAAAAAGCCGTATATTAGCTGGTAATCCTTTCTGGAGGCTTCTGACTGCACCATCAGTTCGGTGATTTTAGTGCCGGAAGCAGTAATTTTCAGCGGTTTATCCGGGTTAATGGATAAATAGTCCTGGTTTTCAAGGAAAAACCATTTGTTTGTCTTGTCCTGGTTGAGGTTTTTAAACGCGCATGAGCGGATTTCCTCGGCCACGCAATCGTGAAGGTACATAGCCAGCCGCTTTATAAAGCTGTCCTTGAATGCTGAGCCTATTACCCTTGTCGCTTCCTGTAACATAATAATTAAATTTTACTGCAAAACCTCGTAATTTAAAAACCTGCTTATCCAGTTAAATAATACCACCAGCTCATAGGGTTTGGGAATATACAAGTCCGCCCCGCTGTCAAGTATTTTTTCCTTGTTGCATTCGGTAGTTGAGGCTATTATCCTGATGAACTGGTGTTTTTCCTTTATATTTCGGCATATTTCAAGGTCTTTTTCGCCGTTGTTTTCGTTTATATCAATTATAACGAGGTTGGGCAGCATTTTTTCAACGGTTTCCGGCAGGTATTCAGAGGAATTCATTGCCTCAACGCAGTACCCCTGCATTTCCAGGGTTGTAACCAGTAGGTATGAGAGGGAAGCATCGTTTTCAACCACCAGTATCTTTTTTTGGGGCTCTTTTTCAGAGTTTCCTGACGCTATTTTCAGCCTGTCGCTAATCCAGAATGAGCCTGTTTTTATTTTTGCCAGCCTGTGTACTGCTATAGCTCTGTTTAGCAGTTCTTCAAAGCCTATACCCTTATTATTAAGGTTTGAGGCTATGCCTATACTCACCGAGGCAAGCGGTACACGCATCCCGACCTTCTCATCTCCGTTAAGGATAAGGTATCCCCGGTTTGTATCAACATCCGTATAAAACTTGGGCGACACCATGTCAAAGTAATAGCTCAGAAATGTCGCTATTTTATCGGCTTTTTCAGGAAATGTGAAGATTATAAACTTGTCCTCGCCTACCCTTCCGAGGAAGTCTTTCTCGTCAAGGCAGGTCCTGATTATTGCTATAAAGGTTTGAAGCAGCTTTTCAGCGGCTATATGCCCGTAAATTTCCCTGTAAGGCTCGAAATTATCTATATCCAGGTACATAAGGGCAAATAAACCCTCTTTATTCAGCTTTATATTTCTTTTTAACATCCTGTGGGATAGCGTAATATAGGGCAGTTTTGTTACCTGGTCGGTCAGTTCGCCTATATGCCTTCTCAGGTGGGCAAATATCCTTAATGAGAGTTCTTTTTTGTCTATGGATTCGTCCTGGAAGTCGTCAGCGCCCAGTTTCAGGAGGTTTAACCCTTTTTCCACGTCCCGGGCTTTTGATAAAACCATAATCACGGGCCTGTAAGAGCCGGTTTTTTCCCTTATTTTCAGGCAAATATCAGCTATGTTCTTCCGGAAGTTATCATAGGCAACTATCAGGTCCGGCTCGTACGTTTCAATTATCTCAAAAGCCTCGTCAGGGCTGTCAGCGCCCAGGACCTTTACTATTGAGCCTTCCTTGAAAAATCCGCCAATAAGAAGGGGCGTTTCAACATCTGAGCTTAATACCAGTACAATCTGCGATATAAACATTGTTATATCTCCTGGAACTTTTGCTGCGTATAGATTTCAGGAGATGCGGCAGGCAATTTTATTGTAAATACAGTACCTTTATCACTGCTTTGGACTGTTATATCCCCGTTCATGCTCTTTACCAGGGATTTTGTGATGTATAAACCCAGCCCCGTGCCCTGTACTTGCCGGGTAAGAGGGCTGTCAATCCTTGAGAACTTGTTGAATATGCCCGGCAAGTGCTCCTGCGGTATGCCAAATCCCTGGTCTTTAACCTTTATTTCAATCATATCCGCATCTTCCCGCACAAAGCCCGCGTCAATACTCACGGTAGTGCCGGGGTTTGAGTATTTTACCGCATTATCAACCAGGTTCGTTAAAACCTGCTCGAGCTTGTCTGTATCAGCCCACACAGACGGCAACCCGGGGAGGATATTCACCTCTATATTGTGCCCGGCGGACTTATGCTGGATATTGCACAGGATACTGTCAATGGTATTAT
>JANQGS010000112.1 GCA_028277195.1 Candidatus Gastranaerophilales bacterium | reverse complement strand
GCCATACCAAATACCGCAAGCGCGGGGTTATTACCCCGGGTTTGGGAGTTTGACGGGGAACATATCCAATTCCTCGCCGCGGGGCATGAGTGAGCTTTTAGGTTCGCAAATTGACCCCGGGGTGGAGTCTGATTTTTTCGGGGCGAAAAAGGCGGTCGGGTGTTTTGAGGAGCTGGAAAAAGAGGTAAACAGGCTTGAAAAGACGCAGAAAACCCTGGCCGCAACGGGCCTGGTTTGTCCCACAACCAGGAGGATGAGCAGCGTTGAGGAGAACAACCTGTGGAGGAACTTGCTTTTAGGAGGAATTGCCCTGGCGCATTTGCCGGGGGATGCGAGGGAAATGCTGCGGGCATGGCATGAAGGTGTAAATATATTCAGGACACACAAAGCGCCCGTTTACCGGGGACAGCATATTATGACAATGCTGCCCGGGACTTTTGCCAGGGGTTTAATGAAAAATAAATTGCTGGCTGAGTTAGATAAACCTTTATATGACACAAAATTTGGTATTTTCTTGCAAAAACACCTGGGCTTAAGATATAATCCCGGCACCAAACAAAAAATTACTGTTAAGGGCCTAAAAATAGGGGGTAAAGAAATTATTAAAAGCCGTGAATTATTAGGCTATCACTTTGAAGGCACTAAACTTCAACAATTAGCGGGCGATTCTTTATTCAGGGTTTCCAGGCTGAGCTTAATCACAAGCGCAGTAATTGAAATACCTGCTTTAATTAAATCAATAACAGAAACAGAGGGCACTGCAACGGATAAAGCAAAGGCGTTTGGTGTGCAGTTAATTAAATCAGCCGCTTTTGTGGGGCTGGTAACAGGTGGAATAGCTGTTGCGGGAGCGGTGTTAGGCGGCAGTTTTCTGGCGGGCACTTTAATAGGAGGCACAGCAATCGGCAACTTGCTGGGCATGGGCATAGGCTCAGTCATTGGAATAACCGCGTCAAGTAAATTTAATAAACTGGTTGATAAACTCTTTGGCAAAGAGGAGAACGAAATAAACCCTTATGCTGAAACTATGCTAACTTAGGTTTAACTCTTGCCGGAAGATTTTATCAACCAAGAAAATAGTATTCTTTCCATCAAATCAGGATTTTTATCAAAATCTTCAAGTGCTTTTTTATTAAGTTCCTGCTGGTCAAGGTCATCTGTCGTTCTTTGTGGTACAAATTTTTCCCCCAAATTATTTGCGCCATTTCTTGCAGCTCCAGCTCTATTTGCAAACCCAACCTTCTGAGTATTATTTATATTACTTTGAGGATATATGCCAAGCCCTGTAATCATAAACCTTCACCTCGTATTTATAATTATCCAGAATATATTTTACCATAGCTGTCAATATTTATAACAAAAAACATACCTGAATTTTAACAGTAATTTAATAAATCTTTACAAATACGGAGCTTGTAACAGTTCAGGCTATCTTAAATTTAAAATTTTCAAAAATCGCCCGCCCACCCCTCCCTGAAGGTGGTTAAGGGGAGCGAAGCAGGCGGCGCTGTCCGCATTTCGCAGGCTTCGCACCTTAACGATTTTTCAATAGAATTTTGATAAAATTTTTTGCGAATAATAGCCTGAACTGTTGCAGCCGCTTTTGACTGTCAACTTTATTTTTCACGAGTTTTATATAAACGTGTGTATATAAAATAAGGAAAATTATGAAATGTTAAACGCAGTAAATATGAGAACAATTAGTTTTACAAGTATTAGCAATGCCGAACATAAAAGACTAATGAAGTCAAGTAATAAAGCAGAGCTGGAAAATGCGGTATTTTCCCCAAAGAATACTCCTTTAGGCAGCATAGAAAACCCGGAGGACGCAAAGGCATACTCCGAGCTTGTAGAAAAACTTGCTAATATGCAACCTGATGGTGCCCTTAAAGCAAAAACATATACCATGGGAGGCTTTATGTTAGTGCGTGCGGCAAAAGATAACCCGGGAAAAATGAATAAAAAAGCGCTGGATGTTTTTCTGTACAACGCCGAGGATTTACTCTTTAAAGCAATGCAAGAATTGGTATAGCTAAATCTCCGTCGCCGCCCTGGCGGCTAGCTCCTTATACTCGCACTGCACCTGGCTTAATGCCTCGCTAAAGGTTATGCTTTTGTCTTTTACCCGCTCCATGGCGAGTATGTTCAACTGCTCCGAGGCAATGGTGTTTGTAATTTGCTCGTTTTTGGCCTTTTCGCCAAATTCAACTATTTTTGGCTGTTTTTTAAGGTATTCCCTGAACTTATCGAGCGGCTGGGCTTTCCCCTCGGAAAAACTGTACTCCTCAACCCCGTGCAGGGCTTCCATAAGCTCCATAATGGTATTTTGCAGCTCGGAGACTATCCTGCCTTCCGAGTGAAGGTTATTTACGAATTCGCCGAACTCCGCAAGGCGGTTCTTGCGCTGCTCAAGTTTTAATTGTTCTTTCAGTTCCTTAATTTCGTTCATTTCTTTTTCTTTTTGTGTCATAGAATCAAACTCCATAGTTATAGTATTACTTTCGTTAAATTTTATATCAGCAAGGCCTTTAACGGCGGGAGGCACAGCGCCAAGAAACCCGATATGCCTTAGTGTCATATCAGGATAGAGGCTAATTGAGCGTTTTTTGTAGAGCCCCTGCTTAACGGCCTGGATAAATTCCGGCACAAGTTGCTTAAACTTTGCGTATAGCACTTTCCCGTCTGTTTTAAGCGCTTCCACCCAGCCGAAAGCCGGGGCATTTTCTTTTGGGTGGCCCACCACAACCGGTGCTTCGTGTTTTTTTGAATTATACTGGTCAGTGATTTCTTTCAGGTCATCACCGGTCCAATCCATTGTCCTGCCGGAGGAGTCCGTATGTTCCCCGGCCCGAAACACTTCAATCCATTGGTTTTCAAATGTTTTCATATTTTATTCTCCATTTGTGTTATAATAATTTATACTGGAATGTGCTTATAAATTCGGAATTATTTAAGCAATGCAGTATACATATAAATGAGGTATAAAACTAATGTCTTCGGCAAAAAAGAGATTGCGGAAAAAAATTGAGACTATTAATGAATTCCAGGCTATGGAAGCACTGGATTTTATTGAGTATGTAGAGCAAAAAAGGATAAAAGAGTTTGAGGAATCCCTGAAAAACGCCCCGGAGGATGATGAGCCCCTTAGTGATGAGGAATTAGAGTCTATTAAGGAAGCTGAAGAGGATATAAAGGCCGGCAGGACCTATAATGTTGACGAAATATGGAAAAGACTGGGATTATGATTTTAGAAATTTCCCACAAAGCAGAAAAAGACCTTTCCGGACTTAATAAAACTGAAGCAAAAAAATTTTTAAAAAAGATAAATCAATATATAGAAAACCCTGTTAGTGTAGAAGTGACAAAGTTAAAAGGATTTAATGATTATTACAGAATAAGGCAGGGAGATTACAGAGTTGTCTTTAAAGTAGTTGATAGTAGTGTAAAAATTATGTATGTATTAAGGATACAGCATCGGCGAGAGGCCTATAGGGATTTATAGGTAACTACTCAGCACCTTAAAACGCTAGGCGGATTCCTTATCCTCTTTGCCGGCAGGCTCGGGCAGCGGATAGTTAGAGACCCCCCTGCTGAACAAAGCCATAAGAAGCGTATCTATTTTTAGATTGGTTGCTTTTATTTCCTGCTTT
>JANQGS010000286.1 GCA_028277195.1 Candidatus Gastranaerophilales bacterium | reverse complement strand
ATAAGTAATCTTAAAATGAAATTAATTAACTTAAATCGGTATGCGTAAGCAGAGAGCGACGTTTTCTTAAAGTCGGGCTCCCTCCATTTTTTTGATACTTAATCAAAAAAACAGAGTCCTTCCGATTTTAAGAAAACTAACTCATTTTGGTATATTTTATTTGATTTTGAACTTTTATTAAAACAAAAAATGAATAAGAGATTAACGAGCTATGTAGTTTTGTCAATTTTTTTAATTGGCAGTTCTTTACTGCTCAGGGATATTGAATGGGCCAGCAGTTCCGAACTGCATACCCTTTTTGAGGCTATAGCGACTGTTTTTGCCTTTATAGTAGGCACAATTGCACTTTTAAGGTTTTATACCAATAAAAATAATAAATTCCTTTTTATTGGCAGCGCGTTTCTATGTACTGCCCTGTTAGATTGTTTTCATACAGTAGCGACGAGTGATTTGTTTTCGGTTAAGCTAAAAACTGAAGTTTCGGTTATAATACCGTGGAGCTGGATTGTTTCAAGGTTATTTTTAGCGGTATTGCTCTGGTTAAGCCTGAAGGAGGGCATTGAGCCCAAAAAACGTTTTGCTGAGATAAGGGTATTTTTAGGAATTTTTTCTTTTGCGTTACTAACATTATCATTTTTTTGGATAATCCATCTTCCTTATCCATACTATCCTGAGTATATTATTCACAGACCGCAGGAATTATTTGCCCTGTTTTTCTTTATACTGGCCCTTTTCGGTTATTTAAGGAAAGGGGAGTGGAAAACTGACCATTTTGAGCACTGGCTGGTTATAGCCCTGATTTTAAGTGTGGCGGATGAGGGCTTGTTTATGATTTTTTCCGCCCGGCTTTTTGATACATTTTTTGACGTTGCCCATATATTAAAAATAATAAGCTACGGAGCGGTTCTGGTCGGACTGTTAATTAGTATCTTTAATATTTACAAAACCAAGGAAAGCCAGGGAAGGGAATTAAGTAAGCTGACCGGCCAGTTAAAAAATTCACTGGATAATGAAAAAACCGTAAGAAATGTCGTTACAAACTCAAGGTTATTTGAAGAACCGGGTAAATCATACAGTTATATTTTAGAGGAATTGCAGCATCTTTTCAAAACAGATATTAATTTTATATTAAAATGTGATGAAAAAGAAAACCTGGTTATAATTAATAAATTCAGCAAATTAAATAATCTGAATTTCGAGAAAGTACTAATTTTAAAAGAAGAAAAACAAAACATTTTTAATAAAGCCGTTGAAAACCTTGTTGCCGTAAATAATGTGAACAGCGAACTCGAAAGCTCCGGGTTTAAGGAGCTTCTGATAAAAAATAATGTGAACAGCTTTTTATTTTACCCGATTTTATTAAATAACAGGGACAAAAAAGAGGGTGACAGGCTTGATTCGCTGTTTGTATGCTCCATAGCCCCCAGGGCCTGGCAGGAAAATGAAAAGGAATTCTTCAGGTTGTTCACGGACGCCGTAAAAATGAGCCTGAATGAGATGCGACAGAGGATAAACATCGAAAAATTTATTGAGGTTGAGGATTTAAGAAATACTTTTATCGCAACGCTGACGCATGATTTAAAAAGTCCTATTTTAGCCGAACAAAAAGCACTTGAGTTAATTATACAAAGTCATGATTCTAAGGTTATTGATTTTTTGGAATATTTTAATGAAATGTATAAAACAAACGATGACTTACTTATTTTAATAAATAATTTATTGACAATTTATCACCTGGAATCGGGCGACCGGGGAATCCAGCCTGAAAGAAACGATTTAAACGGACTTATTGAGTCTTCCGTCGGCTCTTTAAAGTATTTAGCGGATGATAATGAAATGCAAATTACTTTTGAACCGGGAGAAGAACCCTTATATGCAATATTTGACAGGGATTCTATAAGGAGGGTACTCGTTAACTTAATAAGTAACGCGATAAAACATAATTCCAAAGGTGTTTTAATAAAGATTCGGGCGGAAAAAACAGACGGGCATATTCAAGTATCTGTTTCCGATAATGGGAAAGGCATTCCGGATGAGGAAAAACAATTCATTTTTCAGAGATACCCTTCCGGGAAAAGGGGTATATCCTCGGGTTTGGGATTATATTGCGCTAAACAGATAATAGATGCCCATAATCAAAAAATATGGTTTGAAACGGTTGAAAATAAGGGCACGACTTTTTATTTTACCCTGCAGCCGGATTTTTGAAAATTATAATGCTATCCGCCGGTTATTTCCTGTACACCCTGTCGGTTAAGTGCGCTATATTGCTCCAGCTAAAGTGCTCCCTTACCGTATTTACGGCATTTTGCCCCATTTGTTCAATTCTTCCGGGATTTTCCGCCAGAATCCCCTCAACAGCACTCTTGCAGCTTTCTGTATCTCCTGTCTTGAAAATAATCCCCATATCCCTGTTAAGGTTCATTATTTCCCTGTGCGGCGCTATATCGGAAAGAACCTGCGGCAGCTCATAGGACATTGCTTCCAGTACTGTTATGGGGAATCCTTCGAGCCCGGACGCAGAAACATAGCAAAGGGCATTGGAATAGAGCTCCTGCAACTGTTTTTCATACAAATAGCCGGTAAATACTATCCTGGTATCGTTTTTTGCGATTTCTTTTAATGAGGGGTAATAGTCGCCTGCACCGGCATCTCCCCCGATTATAACGAGTTTCTTGTCGGTTTGGACTGTTTTAAAGGCGTTGATAAGTATGTCCGGGGCTTTTTCAGGAACCATCCTGCCCACAAATAACAGGTAATTGCCTTTAGAGAGGTTAAATTTTTCACAGCACCCGCCCGGGCTGATTTTTTCCTTTATTTCAACCCCGTTAACGATTTTTTCACTCCTGACCCTGTATTTTTCATAATAATAATCAGTCAGCGCACCGGAAACACAGATTTTCTCATGGGGAAAAATTGCGCTGGCAAGTTCTCCTAACTGTATAACCGCTTTTTCCGTCGGACCCCATTTAGCCCTTTGCCAGTCAAGCCCATGGCAGGTAAACA
>JANQGS010000194.1 GCA_028277195.1 Candidatus Gastranaerophilales bacterium | reverse complement strand
CGGCAAAGCCGGATTTTCCAAAATCCATCGCTCCTGCTTCGCCATACCGCTCCAGGCGTTAGCAGTTAAAATCCGAAATTTATTTTGGGAGCGGTATAGCAATATTGATAATAAAAATTAATGCAGTTATCTTCTAAGGTTATCCCACATCAGCAATTTGCGCAAGCCTTTTATATAACTCTTTCTCCTCAGCAGTAGGGCTCTCGGGTATTGTAATCTTAACTTTTGCTATATGGTCTCCAAAACCGCCTCCCTTTTTAGGCAAGCCAAGCCCCTTAAGCCTTAAGGACTTACCGGACTGCGTGCCCGGGGGAATTGTAACCTTTACCACGCCATGAAGTGTCTTTACCTCGGCAACCGTTCCCAATACAGCTTTTGGCGCAGGTACTTCCGCGTCAGAGACCACGTTTAAGTCCTCCAGCCTGTAATAAGGATGCTTATTATACTTTACCGCAAGGTATAAGTCCCCTTTTTTGCCGTAATTCCCCGCTTTACCCTCGCCGGAAAGCCTTATCTTAGCCCCTTCCTTAACTCCTGTAGGAATTTTCACGTTAAGTGTCCTCGTTTCCATTTTAAACCCGCTGCCCCCGCACTGGTAGCAATAAGACCCGCGACCCGGGCACTCCCTGCATTTCTCCATATAGCTGACCTTAACGGCTTTGGTCGCTTTCCCCATAAGGTCTTCAAGGTCTATAAGCAAGTCCTGGGTTATATCAAGTTTTTCCACGGGCTCAGCCGGACGAGTAGTCCTTCTTGTTGCCGAGGGAGGAGGCTGTTGGAAAAAATCGGCAAACATTGTTTCAAAAAAATCGCTAAAACCGCCAAACCCGCCTATATCATCAAAATTGTGGAATGTCCTGAAATTACCGAAATCGCCCCGGCCAAAATTTATATTAATGTTTTCATAACCCGGCGGCGGGGTAAAATCAGCCCCTTCCTTCCAACTGCTGCCCAGCGCGTCGTATCTCTGGCGTTTTTGCGGGTCAGAGAGCACCTCATACGCCTCGTTTATATCCTTAAACTTTTCTGCCGCATTGCTCTCCTTGCTCACGTCAGGGTGATACTTGCGCGCCAGCTTGCGGAATGCGGTCTTTATCTCTTTTTCCTCCGCTGTGCGGGAAATCCCCAGTATTTTATAATAATCTTTGTATTTCATAACAATATTCTAATACGTAAATAGTGTAATGAAAACACAAAAAAGGGATAGTATCATATCAACTATGGTTATTTTGAACGAAAACGTCAGCAAAAAATTAAAATACCTGGCCGAGCTGCCTGAAAGCGATTACCCCTTTATTAGCCTGTATTTGCACGTAAATGCCCACGAATTATTTGAGCAGGCAAAAAAAAACAGGATTTTTGTTAAAAATTCATTCCAGAAAATTGAAAAACAGGCGGACATAAAAAATGACCGTGAAAAAATACTGGATTTTCTCGAAAACAGGGTAAATTCAAAAGCCCATGGAATTGCAATATTTGCCTGCGACAAACTGGGCATTTTTGAGACATTTCACTCCATAATGCCCTTTGAGAACAGTTTTACCCTGAACTCAATACCTCATTTGAAACAGCTGGCCTATCACGCCGACGAGTGCGAAAATGCGCTTTTAGTCATTACGGACAAGCATTTTGCAAAAATTTTTAATATAGAGCTCGGCGGGTTTATACTTGATGAGGCAATAATGGAGCATGATATTCACAGGTTTCACAAACAGGGCGGCTGGGCGCAAATGCGTTACCAGAGGCATATACAAAACCAGGCCCTGCACCACTACAAGGAAGTGGCAAAAGTAACCGCCGACTTCCTGGATAATAACCCCTATAAAAACCTCATACTCGCCGGCCAGCACCATGAAGTTAAAAACCTTCAAAAACTCCTGCCCAAAAGAGTAAACACCAAAATTATCGACATTAACTCTCTCGGGGTAAAATCGAATGTTAACCTTATACTCGAAAAAATTATTGAGGATTTGCTCAAAAATGAGGAAAAAAAGGAGTTAAAACAGGTATCCGGGGTCATAAATAAATCCCCGCAACTCTCAACAACAGGCTGGCAGGATACAATCCAGCTCATAGAAGAAGGCAGGGCAGAACAGGTAATAATACCCGGGTATAAAACATACATTGGCTGGAAATGCAACGGGTGTCTTTATGTGGCAAAAAACCAGCACAAGGCAGGCTGCGACTCATACGACTATGGCCTCAGGAAAACCGATTTAACCGAGGAAATAGTCAGGCTGGTATTCAGGAATAACGGCTGCATAGAACTGGTAAAAGGTGAAGCTGCCGAAAAGCTGGAAAAATATGAGGGAATTGGGGCTGTAGTAAGGTATTAAATCTCTTGCGAGAACTACTTTGCCCTTAAAACGGGTATGTTCGCGACAAGCGCAATAGTGTTTGTTTCAGCCTCCAGGCATAAATCCAGCGCTTCCCTGTCGATTTCAACATAACGCGAAATAACTTCCACGAGCTCGTCCCTCATCTGTTCCATCTGGCCCGGGGAAAGCTGGCTTCTATCGTGCATAAGAACCAGTTTCAGCCTGTTTTTTGCGTCATCCTTGCTGTCAAAGGAGGCGGCTTCTTCCACTTTTGCCTCGGTTGAGAGGATTCTGCTGCATGTTTCGACTATGTCGTTAATCATGTCATTTATTTTGCCGGTAATTTTTCTGTCCAGTAATTTCATTTATAATCCTCCTAAACTTTTGCGGGTGCCAAGAATAAATTTTTCAACCTGTCCACAAACGTGGGCGGAGGGGTTTCAAAATCGGGAATCTCAACTTCCTCACCGAGTAACCTTCTGGCTATATTATTATAAGCCTCTCCTGCTTTTGTGTTTTCCATATTAACAACAGGTTCGCCCTTATTTGTGCTGACTATTATGTTTTCATCCTCGGGTATTACGCCTAATAGCTTTACTGAAAGGATATCCTGGACATCTGTAACGCCCAGCATATCATTAGACTGTATCATTCTTGGCCTGACCCTGTTGAGAACCAGCTTATAGCTTAAGATTTCCTCTTTAACCTCAAGCAGCCCGATTATCCTGTCAGCATCCCTGACAGCAGCCATTTCCGGAGTTGTAATTATTATAGCCTCGTTCGCCCCGGCAATTGCGTTCTGGAAACCCTGCTCAATGCCGGCAGGGCAGTCAACAAGCACAAAATCAAATTCTTCTTTTAATTTATCGCAGATTTCCTTCATTTGCTCGGCGTTTACTGCTGTTTTATCCCTTGTTTGTGCCGCGGCCAGAAGGGAAAGCGTGGGTATTTTCTTGTCTTTTACAAGCGCCTGATTCAGTTTACACTTTTCTTCTATAACGTCAACGAGTGTATAGACAATCCTGTTTTCCAGCCCCATAAGCAGGTCAAGGTTTCTCAGGCCAATGTCTGTATCAATCATAACCACTCTTGCGCCGTTTTTAGCAAGCGCCGTTCCAATATTTGCGGTGGAAGTAGTCTTGCCTACCCCTCCTTTTCCTGATGTTATTACTATTACTCTTCCGCTCATTTTTTAAGATTTCTCCTTTTTTTCTTACTTAATCATACGCCTGGTGCAGCGAGTATATCACAATCTCTCCTTCAGAAATTTTTGCCTCCTCAGGATTAAAGAAATCAGACTTTTCAGTCCGGTCAAATTCAAGCTGGTCGGGTTTTCTTGCCAGGAATTCCGCTATCCTCAGCTGTATTGCGTTAATTTTAAACGCCCGGATACATGCCCTGAAGTCGCCCTTGCTGCCCGCATGGGCAATACCGCTTAAAATACCCCATACAATTATATCACCGGTTGCAATGATTTCCGAGCCGCCATTGCAGTCCCCTATTATGACGATATTCCCGTCGTGCTCTATTTTTTGGCCTGAGCGCAGTGTTTGCCTTATATAAAGCGTATTTTTATGCTCGGTTGGGGCGGACTCACTGCTCAGGATATTCTCGAGCTCTTTTTCCTCGTTATTTTTTTCGGGTTCATTAGTAATGCCCTGCGGGATTTCCCTCTCCGGTTTATGCCCTGAAACTGTCAGCCCTGCTTCAATTGCGGACAGCTTTGTTTCTTTTGACCCCGCATATACCATTTCAACTTCTGTTTTATACCCCTTTAAAACAGATAAAATACTTCTTAAGTCATCCTGTGTAATTACCGCATCCGCAAAGTTTATTTTTACGGTCTTACCCTGCAGGTTATTTTTTTCTATAATATTGGTAAGTTCAAAGAGAAAGTTTTCGGTTGAGTCAATTGAACCAAGGTCAATAAAGTTTTCTTCCCTAAATAAAACCTCACTCATCGAGCTGTTTTTCCTCATAATTTAAGTTACTATATTATTAAACAAATACAATAATAATTGCAAGATATATTAAGGATATTGTAACGTTACCCGGCAGGGTGCAACTAACCAGCACTTTCTATTGTCAAATTATGTTATTATATTAGTATTATGGCTGTTTTAAAAGTTCTTACATACGGAGATGAAACCCTGAGAACTCCCTCAAAGGATGTACACAAGGTTTCCGCCAAAATACAGAAGGTTGTGGATGACCTGTTTGATACAATGTACTCTTATAACAATGGTGTAGGGCTTGCTGCTCCGCAAATAGGTTATAATTACAGGATTTTTGTGCTTGACACAGCCGTTGATGGCGAATCCCCAAGACCTGTAGCGTTTATAAACCCCAGAATTATAAAAAAATGGGGAGCTATAAACAGTTTTGAAGGGTGTTTGAGCTTTCCTGAGGTTTATACATACATCAGTCGTTACGAAAACGTAATAGTCAGGGCAAAAGATAGAAAAGGAAGAATGTTTACGGTTGAAGCAAATAACGGCTCGCTGCTTTCCCGGGCAATCCAGCATGAGTATGACCACCTTGAGGGGATATTATTCATTGACCATTCCCGAAACAGGCCGGAAACAGACAAACTATTGGCGGAAAAAGGATTGCCGCAGATTAACCCCGGTTATTTACTGGAAGAAAAAGAGCTTGAAGAGAAAATTAGAGAAAAAGAAAGAACCGGCAGTAAAAATGAAGATAGTATTTCTCGGGACACCCCTGATTGCTGTGAAATCCCTCGAATACCTGATTAACAGGGAGGATGTACAGGTAAGCGCTGTTATAACCCAGCCTGATAAGCCCGCGGGCCGGGGTAAGAAGCTGTGCGCCCCCCCGATAAAATGCGCTGCCGAAAAGCATGACATACCCGTGTACCAGCCTCTTTCGCTCAAAAAAGATGCCGGGCTCACAGGAGTTTTAAAGGATATAAAGCCTGACTTCTTTGTCACTTTTGCTTATGGCCAGATAT
>JANQGS010000189.1 GCA_028277195.1 Candidatus Gastranaerophilales bacterium | reverse complement strand
TACCTGTCCGTCGCAAAACCTGCCTGCCCCTATACCTATAACAGGTATGGCAAGGTTTTTGCCGATACCCTCAGCGGTTCTTTCCGGCACCATTTCCAGGATAACCGCAAATACACCCGCCCTTTCCAGTTCCAATGCCTGGTTTTTAATCAACTCAGCCGCTTCCTCGCTCTTGCCCTGTACGTTATATCCTCCCATAGCATGCAAAAACTGCGGTGTAAAACCAAGATGTCCCAGTACCGGAATGCCGCACTCAACGCATCTTTTAGCTACTTCAACTATATGAGCGTTACCTCCTTCGAGCTTTACTGCGTGTGCCCCGGCTTCTTTAATGAACCTGCCCGCGTTTACCAGGGCGTCTTTCAGGTCAACCTGGCAGCTCATAAACGGCATATCAGACACTATCATAGCCTTTTTTGCTCCCCGAGCAACTGCCTTTGTGTGGTAAATCATCTCGTCAACAGTTGCAGGCAGGGTTGTATCGTGCCCCTGTGCCACCATTGCCAGCGAGTCCCCGACCAGGATGATGTCTATGCCTGACTCATCAAGTATTTTCGCGGTTGAGTAGTCGTATGCAGTGAGCACAGTAACCTTTTCCCCGTTTATTTTTCGGTTTTTAATAGTGTTAACTGTTATTTTTTGTGTTTTTTTCATTACGCCAGGGTATTATTCTCAATTGCCTGCAACTTTTTCCCGTTGCCCTTATACCACTCAAAAATTATTCTGGCAATCCGCTCGGGGCTGTGCCTTACAAGCCCCTCGTCGTTTTCTTCAATCAGCCTTTTGGTAAGTATTTTCAGCCCCATTTTTTTTATTTTTTCCGAATCCAGCACCACCGGGTATGAACCGGCTGCTTTATACTTAAGGGCAAGGTTTTTGGGCAGGCTGTCGTTTACAAGTATTGTTTCCATTATATTTTCATATTTTGAATGGTCAAAAATCGCTTTAACGTGCTCTGATGCGGTATAATCATCTGTTTCACCGGGCTGGGTCATTATATTGCAGATATAAATCTTCCTGGCTTCGGATTTTGAGATAGCGCGGGTTATTTCGTCTATTAACAGATTAGGTATTATGCTTGTATAGAGGCTGCCGGGTCCCAGGATTATTATATCCGAGTCATAAATTGCTTCTAAAACCTCATCCAGGGCTTTTGGTTCATCGGGAGTGGCTTTTAGTTTTACAATTTTGCCTCCTGCCTCCGGTATATTGGATTCTCCATACACAATCCTTCCATCCTCAAGCTCAGCGTAGAGTTTCATGTCATCAAGAGTTGAAGGGAGTACCCTGCCTCGTATTGACAGAACTTTTGAGGATTCTTTCACCGCCGAGACCATATCCCCGGTAATTGCGCATAACGCCGTTAAAAAAAGGTTTCCAAAGCTGTGCCCTTCAAGCCCGTTGCCGTTTTTAAACCTGTACTGGAACAATTTTGTCACGAGGTCTTCTTCGTTTGCCAGCCCGGCAATGCAGTTTCTTATGTCACCGGGCGGGAGTATGCCCATTTCCTGGCGAAGCCTGCCCGAGCTGCCGCCGTCATCGCCTACCGTAACTACTGCTGTTATGTTGCCTGTTATGTGTTTCAGTCCTTTTAGTATTGTGGAGAGTCCTGTTCCGCCGCCTATTGCCACTATTTTCGGTCCTTTATTGAGCACTTTCTTGACATACAGGTGCTCAAGCAGGCGGGCATCGGGTTTTATAGCGTTTATTACTGACCTGTTAACCCTTTTCCAGGCCAGCAAGTATATTGCCAATCCCATTGAGAGCATAATCGGGCCTGTGACAATCGCGGGAAGGAATTCAGCCAATTTCCTCACCAGCGCAAGGATTTGGGCGAGGGGGTGCAGGTTAAGCAGTGTTGCCGTGCCGATTATTACCAGGAATATCCCGATAAACATCAGGAAAACCCATCTTTTTATTTCCAGGCCGGGCAGTAGCCAGGCTAAAAACATTGGTTGGTCTTTTTTTCTTGTGTTAAGCAATTTTTATGTGCCTTTGGGTTTATATAGGAAATTATCTGATATTTGCGGATATTAATCATCTATGTTTTTAATAATGTTTTACAAATTTTAATATTTTCCAGTATATTTTTCATTAATTCACTTAACCATCTTTTTGTTTTAAAATTATACGAAAGCATATACTGCTCCCAAATTAAATTTCAGATTTTTACGGTTAATGTCTGGAGCAGTATAAGCGAAGCGGGAGCGATGAATTTTGGAAAATCCGGCTTTGCCG
>JANQGS010000052.1 GCA_028277195.1 Candidatus Gastranaerophilales bacterium | reverse complement strand
AATGTATCAACCCGTGTATTTTATTTTGCGCCGCATACACCGCGTCACCTATAGAGCCGATGCAATCCCCCCCGACAACCCTGGTCATATAATCCCTGGAGGTTCTTTTTGCCCGCGCAATATGGCATTCGCTGGCATGCAGCCAGCCCGGCACCAGTTTAACATTTATCCAGTCGGATAACATTATCTCGCGCCGGACCTCAACCCCTAAAAGCCCGAGCTCACGCTCTATTTCAAGGTTGGAAAACGGGTCGAGCAGGATAAAAAATTCCCCCGTGATTGAAATTTTTACAATATCGCGCTTAGGGTCGGTTTTAATATTCTCAAACCTTTTAAGCGCAATGTTAAGCGCCCTGCTAATACCGTCCAGGGTCTCTGCCCTGTCTATATCAAGCCTGCCCTGCTTGTAAATCATTTCCGCCAGGCCTTTTCTCAACTCCCTGGGGCGGTAATGGAATAATTTTTTCTCCATGGCATCCAGGGCCCTGACCTTGGATAGAAGAAGCATAATACCGCTTAGCGTTCCCTGTATGTCGGTATTGCCGCAGGCCCTGGAGAATTTTTCGGCTATTTCAAAGAACTTGCCCCTGTAAAAATCAAAAACAACCATCTCAAAATCATACCCGAGGTCCTTAAGAGTTGCCTCGGCCATTCTGGTGTAATGCCCGAGCCTGCATGACCCGGGTGACTGGAACATTAAGAGCACATTTGCTCCCATTTCCAGCGCCTGTATGTAATTCCCCAGGTTCATCTTATAGGGCAGGCAAATCGTTTCAATGCTGTACCTTGCCCCTAAAGACAGTGCCTCCTTGTTGTTTGGAGGGGGTAAAAGCACATTTGCACCCATAGATTCCAGCATTGAGCGTACCGGAATGCTTATATTTCCCATATGCGGGAATGAAACTATTCTTTTACCTGTTTTGCAACTCCGCCACATAGTCCTTTAAAAGTCCGGGGTCCCTTCTGCAATTACATCCGCCTGCTTTTTCACATCCGCCGTGTACTCCTCCTGCCGGAACTTCCGTGCTGCACAGCCTGTGCCTGTCGTGATAATATTCCCCTTCAAGGGGCATGGCGGTCATGAAAAGCCCTTCCTGCCATTTAATGTCCATTTGCTCCTTTACTTTAGCCGAATAACAGTCTATTCTGTCTTTTATATCCTTTTTAGTCAGGTAATCAACCGCTCCTCTGTGGGTTTCATAGGGTTTATACTTTTCAAAATATTCCCTCAGGACTTCCGGCCTGTCAACTATCATACAGGGCCTGAGCATGTTGCCCTCATAGGGTATTCCGTCCCTGATGGCGGTCATAAAGTCGCTTTTAAGCCCGTCTACCAGGCTGCTGTTGCGCACATTATGCGTAGCCAGGTGTATAAAGGCGCAGGGCTCTATGTCACCCTTTCCGTTAACGTGAAAATACTGCTTTCCGCCGGCGACACAACCGAGCACTTCCGGCGCGTCACCCCAAAAATCCACTGTAAACATGGGCAATGTGTTTCTGGCATTGATATTGGCAAGCCTTAGAGCCTCTCTTTGCTCCGGGGTTGTAAGCAGGGAAGGGTCAGGGTTTTCCCCGACGGGCACATAATGGAACGTCCAGGACCACATAGAGCCTTTTTCGCTCAGCATCCGGAGAAACTCGTCCGAGCAGATTTCATAAGCGTTTTTGCTGGTAGCAGTCAGGCTTGCCCCGAAAATAATGCCCGCTTCCCTCAGTTTGTCCATTTTTTCCATTACCATGTCAAAAGAACCCTTGCCCCTTATGGCGTCATTTGTTTCCCTCCAGCCGTTAAGGCTTATCATTGGGTAAACATTGCCCAGGGTTTGCATTCTTTCTATTGCTTTATCATCTATTAAAGAGCCGTTTGTATAGGGAATAAAGGCGCAGTCGGGAAATTCCGCCACCAGGTCGAGAAAATCCTTTCTTACAAAGGGCTCGCCCCCTACAACCGGCATTATATGTATGCCTATCTCATCTCTTGCCTCGCCCAGAACCTTTTTCCACTCCTCAAAACTTAAGTCGCCCTTAGCCTCGTAATTATGCGCCCAGCAGCCCGGGCAGTTAAAGTTGCATTTTTGTGTAATGCTAAAAAGCAGTACAGAGGGCGGGTGAAATCCTATTTTTTTTGCGAGTTCCTTTCTTTTTCTTGCGTTATCGCTGAAATAGCCTTTTATATAAAAATCCAGCACCCATTTCCTCTTATAGTTAGGGTGTGTATCCGATAAAATTTTCTGCCACCACAGGGAGTGCGGGTGGTCTGTTTCAAACAGCCAGCGCAGCCTCCTGGCATGGCGAACATTGCCTTCCGTGCGAGAGAGGCTCTCCATTATTTTAGTAAGCGTAATCAGGTTTTTTTTGCTTGATTTGCTTATCAGGTTAATGACTTTATCAACCGCAAATTTTTGTCCTTTAGCTATAAGTTCCTGCGTTAAAACTCCCATTTAAGTCCCCCCCCCGGATATGTAATTACTCTGGGGGAATTATATTCAACTTCAATAAAGTTTGCTATCAGGAAATAATCTATAATTTGCTGTCTGGTGAGGCTAGGAAAACGGGCAAAAAAAAAGTAAAGGAATAATCCTTTACTTAACATTAATTAAATAATGTGTGAGGTGAAAGAGGTATGTGAGGTCTTTAGAGAAATTTGTCCAATTTACCTTTAGCCCTTCTCTCATACCTGTGTGTGAAGAAAGTAAGTAATGTGTGGTGGTTGTTGTTTGGTGGAAAAACTATTACCCTTATCTTCCTAAATAACGATTCCCTCCTAATTTTTATATGCTTTAGTTTTCCTTTCCTTTTTCCCTTGTACATATATAAAAACAAAAAGTTCTTAAAAATTGCTATTTTTTTTAAAAAAAATATTAATTTTATTCATAAAATTTTATAAAATAGGCTATTATTGATAAAAGGCTAAATCAAAAAAGGGGGTAATTAAAATGGGCAAGAATATAAAATTTGGCACAGACGGTTGGAGGGCAATCATAGCAGAGGATTTCACCTTTGATAATGTTTCACTCGTGACAAAAGCCATAGCCGGCTACATAAAAGCGGCTTATGAGCCTGCAAAGCCCGTAATAATAGGTTATGACACAAGGTTTATGGCTGATAAATTCGCCCTCAGGGCTGCTGAAACCCTGAACAAACTGGGAATTAACGTAAAACTGACCGAATCCGATACCCCGACCCCGGTAGTAGCCTTTGCCGCAAAACACCTGAACAGTGCGGGCGCTTTAATGTTTACCGCAAGCCATAACCCCCCCGAATACTGCGGCATAAAATACATTCCTGACTATGCCGGGCCTGCTACCGAGGATATAACCAATCTGATTGTTTCCAACGTACGCAATGGGAACTTCCCGGGGGAGTCTGCCAACCCGGGGATTACCGGGATATTCAACCCAAAGCCTGATTACATGGAATTTTTAAAAAAACAGGTAGATATTGAGGCAATTAAAAACACCGGTTTAAAAATATTTTTTGACCCGCTATACGCCTCAGGTAAAGGTTATTTTGACATGATACTGAAAGAAGCGGGGTGTGATGTCACGAGCATTAAAAACTGGCGTGACCCTCTCTATGGAGGAGCAATGCCTGAGCCGAGGGAAAAATTCCTGGGGGACCTGAAAAAACTGGTGACGGAAAATCCCCCTTCAGTCGGCTTCAGCAATGACGGTGATGCTGACAGGTTCGGCGTTATAGATGAAAAAGGGAATTATATAACCCCTAATGAAATAATAGCAATCCTTTTCAGGCATTTGTTAAAAAATAAGAACAAAAAAGGTTCTGTTGTAAAAACAGTTGCCACGAGCCGGATGATAGATAAAATCGCCGCACTGTACGGCATAAAAGTGCATGAAACCCCGGTGGGCTTTAAATGGGTAGGTGCTATTATGCGAAGGGAAGACGTCATAATCGGCGGGGAGGAGTCAGGAGGCTTAAGCGTAATGGGCCATATTCCGGAAAAAGACGGCATACTCGCCAACCTGCTTGTCCTGGAGGCCATGGCATACGAAAAAAAGCCGCTTTACCGGATTGTTGAGGAATTAGGCCGGGAAATAGGCATTAATTACATTAACTACAGGCTTGATTTGCGTTTAACCCCTGAGTCAAAGGAGTCTGCAATGAACATGTTCCTGAATAGTCCGCCCGGACAGCTAGGGAATATAAAAATAACCCGGGAAAGCAAGTTAGACGGGGTAAAGTTTTATTTTGAAGACGACAATAGCTGGATGCTGGTGCGCCCCAGCGGAACAGAACCCTTATTAAGGATATATTTTGAAACGGATTCCCGGCAAAAACTCGATGCCATGGTTGGGGATGTTAAGAAAATAGTCGGTTAAAAAGTTTCTGTTTGAAGCTCTATTTTTTATAAGAATTTTTAAAGATTTGTAACATTAGAGACCTGCTGTGTCTCTAAAATAGTTTCAAATCATCTATATTCCGGGGAACTTTTTTTTGTTCACAAGGATAACATTTTCCCCTTGAACCATTCTTTCGAAATCATACTTACTGATGGCATTATAAAAAGCGTCGCTACAACCTGCTTTCATTCTGTCGTGTAATTCTATTATTAAAAGACCAACGTTGCCGAGCCAATCATCACAATCCCCTGAAAATACTTCTTTTTCTGCCCCCTCTATATCAAGTTTTAATATATCAATTTCCTGGTGGCCTGATTGCTTGAGTAATGTATTAATGGTTACAGCTTCTATTACATCTTTTCCCGTTTCCCGGGTTTCCTCCACAATAAAACCGCATTTGCCCAGCCCAATATCTTTTACAATGAGGTTGGTATCTTTATCCCATATTCCTTTTTGGAATAATTCAATATCCTGATAAAAATAAGTATTGTACTTTAAAAGCTCAAAATTAGAGGTCTCTGCTTCAACTGCATAGATTTTTGCGCCAGGATATATATGTGAGAAAAAAAGGACTGTCAGCCCTATATTTGCACCACCATCGATAATAAATTTAGGTTTATAATTTCTGGGCAAATAATTATGTTCACCCTGAATATAGACTTGTTTGTATAACTCGACATCACTATCACTGGTTTGAGTCCTAAGAGCGATCGGAGATAATATCCCCGGGGTATTTATAAAAATCATGTTTTCAGATAAATTAGCCATTTAAACCCCTTCTTTTAATCTGGTATTATATTATCATTAGCTAAGCAAATTTTGGTCGCAGGCCAAGATGTTGATAATGAAATTTATATAGTAGATATAAATTTTTCCTTTATATTTTCATTGCCGAGGAAATCATGCTTTTTGTGGCGTTTATTGCTGTTACATTGGCTTCATAAGCCCTGCTGGCTGTTATCATACTCACCATCTCATTTACAATATTTACATTCGGCAACTCAACATAACCCTCATCATTCGCGTCAGGATGTGAGGGGTTGTAGAGCTTTTTCAGCGGGGTTTTTGTATCCTCGGCTATTTCCAGTACCTTTACCCCGCTTGATATAAAGCCGGGGTCTCCGCCATTGCCCGGTGTATCGTTATAAACACTGGAAAACACAACGTCTTTGCGCCTGTATACACCAACTTCCCCGTCAGGCCCCCTGGTAGTGTTAATATTCGCAATATTACTCGCGACTGTATCCATTTTTATTCTTTGCGCGTTTAATGCTGACGCGCTTATATTAAGAGCTTCAAAATTCATTACCTGCCGCCTCCCCTGATTACTTCCGAGAGCCCCCTGAATGCTTTTGACTGAAGGTGGGCAAGGGCATTGTACTTCATGCCGTTTTTAGCGAGCTCAGCCATTTCCATTTCAATGTTAACGTTATTTAAGCTGCCGTCAGACCCGCTTTTCCCGCTTATTATTATTTTTGGCCCGAAACCGGAGAACTCAAGCGGTTTTTTAATCTGGTTACCCTGTTCACTTGCAAGCTCTGTGTTCAGAATTCTTTTTAATTGCCCTTCAAATGCCACATCCACTCTTGAATAATTAGGGGTATTAGCGTTGGCAATATTGGAAGACAGGGCTTTATGCCTCGCCGCAAGGCCATCCAGCGCCAGAGACGTTATTTCTATGGCTTTTTTATTCAATATGTCCATAATCAGCCTCCTTTTAATTTAATTATAAAAGCCGCACCGCCTGTTTTGTCCGGGTCTATACACAGGCTTCCATCGTGAACTTCCAGGATTTTTTTTGTCCGGGCCAGGCCTATGCCCGTACCTTTTTTTCGGGTTGTAAAAAAGGGTTCGAATATTTTTTCCCTGTTTTCAACCGGAATCCCCGGACCCTGGTCTGATATTCTTATTAAAACATCATCCCGCTCCCGTTTAAGCAATATTTCAACCTTATCGCCGGGCTTTGAGGCCTCCAGGGCGTTTTTCAAGAGGTTAAACAGCGCCTGGAAAATTTTTATCCTGTCAAAACTTATCAAAGCCTTCTCTTCCAGCCTGTTCTCAAGCGCCAATTCAACCTTTGCATCTTCATAAGAAGGTCTGATAAGGCATATGGTCTCATTTACGGCCCGTGCTATATCATTCCTTGCTGTTTCAAGCGTTAAGGGCCTGGAATAATCGAGAAGTTCGGTTAAAATCCTCTCCAGGTCCGCTGAAGTCCTGCTTATTACCTCAGCGGACATAGCGGCTTTTCCCGGGTTTTTTAAAATCAGCTCTGCATGCAGGTTGATTACCCCCAGGGGATTGCGAACTTCATGAACTACTGTTGAAAGCAACCGGTTCATTATTATACTGCCGCTTTCATTCTTGGCTGGGCTCCGAGCCCGTTGTTTATGGCATAGAGAACAGCCTGTGTCCTGTCATTAACCTGTAATTTCTGGAATATGTTATTAACGTGGGTTTTTACTGTTGTTTCACTGATAAACAGCTGCTTTGCCACCCCTTTATAGGTAACTCCCTGTGTTAGCAGCAATAGCACTTCTTCCTCCCTCTGTGTAAGGTATGAAAGAAGGTTTTCCCTGTCTTCCGCGCGGGCAACAGCCTCTTCCTTTATAGCGGATTGGAAGTGGTCAAAGAATTTTGCCGCAAGTGTAGATGGAAGGTATATTTTTCCGTTAATAATCTCTTCAATCGCCCTGATTAGCTGGGATGCGGCCATTGTTTTAAGCATATAGCCTTTTGCGCCAACTTTCATGGCCCTGAAGACCAGGTCAGAATCATCATATCCTGTAAGCGCGATAATTTTTGTTTCCGGCCTGATTTTCAAAATTTCCTGAATGGCTGTAATTCCGTCCATATCCGGCATATTAATATCCATAAGGATAACATCCGGCTGGTGCTTGTCGATAAGGGAAATAGCTATTTTGCCTGATGCGGCAATCCCCTTTACTTCATAGGGGCTTTCCTGCCTTAACAGCTCCCTTACCCCTACTGCATGGTCGTAGTTATCATCCACAACCAGTATTCCCTTGTTTCCGTAAATGTCAAAACCTTGCATAACGACTCCCCTGATATTCTTTAAATGAACTACCTACATTATGCATAGTAACCTTTTTAGAGTAGGTGCTCATCAACACAGGGATATATATTTCTCCTCTTAAAGGCTGAATTCGGGGTGTAAACCCGGGGGTTAACGCTCCGATAAGTCTTGATGCCTAAACGCATTTATGCAAATAAAAAAGGGGCCTGGGTTTTATTCAGACTCCCTAAATCATCTCTGCTTTCTTAAGTGTTCTCTTCTTCTGTTTTTATTTGTTAATTAATAGGGGAAATATATTAAAAATCATTTATTCTAATCTGTTTAATTTTATTCTAAAACAAAAAAGTGTTCTGTCAACACTTTTTTGTTTTTTATCTGGAATAATTTAATTTGGGAGCAGTATAACTCATGTTTCTGCTAAAATTTATTAGTTAAGTAAAATGCAGGCAAAAATGGATAAAATTACTATTGTTATGTTTCCCGCAATTACGCTCGCTATAATCACCGCAGGCATTATCCTGTTTGAAATAGGGAAGTACGTTAACGGGTTATTCTAGGAGGAATAATGTTTAAAGAACCGGAAAAAAAAGCTGATATAGGGGTTTTTGGAGGGTCAGGCTTCTATAACTTTATAGAAATCCAGGATGAAATCAGTGTGGAAACCCCATACGGCCCACCAAGCGATAGTATAATGCTCGGTAAAATAAGCAACAAAACCGTTGCCTTTCTTCCAAGGCACGGAAAACACCACACACTGCCGCCGCAGGCCATAAATTACAGGGCTAATGTCTGGGCAATGAAAGCACTCGGGGTTTCAAGGGTTATCAGCCCCTGTGCAGCGGGCAGTTTGCAAAAACACGTCGAGCCGGGAGATTTTGTAATATGTGACCAGTTTGTAAATAAAACATACAACAGGAAAGATACTTTTTATGACGGCCCAATCACTACCCACGTAAGCCCGGCAGACCCTTATTGCCCTGAACTAAGGGGTATTGCAATAAAAACGGCTAAAGATGTGGGAATTAAAGTACATGAAACCGGAACAATCGTAGTTATCCAGGGTCCGAGGTTCAGCACAAAGGCCGAATCAAAGTTCTTTACCGCAATGGGCTGGGAAGTAATTAACATGACACAATACCCGGAAGTCTACCTTGCGCGGGAGATGGAATTGTGTACACTTAATATATCGCTCATTACTGACTATGATTCGGGATTAGTCGGTGATGTCGAGCCTGTAAGCCACTCGGAAGTGCTTAAGGTGTTCAACGCGAACAATGAAAAGCTAAGAAACCTTTTATTTGCGCTTATCGAACAAATACCGGGCGAAAGAAGCAAATGCGGATGCCCGGCAGTGCTTGAGCATTCCCGTGCATAAAAATCGAGGGAGGAATCACAATTGACTTTATACTCCGCAGTTGAGCAATTATTCCAGGTAATATGGCTCATACTCATTTTAAGAATTTTATTGAGCTGGTTTCCAAACATTGACTGGTGGAAGCAGCCGTTTAAGTTTCTTCATGAATTTACTGAGCCGATTTTCGAACCTTTCAGGCGGATGATACCACCAATGGGCGGGCTGGATATCTCTCCAATAGTGGTCTTCCTGCTGTTGGGCGTGGTGCAGGAAATAGTCCTGGGTATTATCTATACTGTCAGTGTCTGATAGTTTCCATGGACGCTAATCCCCGTCCAGCAGGTTTCCAAGTCCTCCGAGGATGCTGCCTTCGCCGCGTCTTGCAGAGCCTTCCACCTGCGGTGCAGACTGGTATATCCTGTCAGCCAGCCTGCTAAACGGCATTGACTGCACCCACACAACCCCCGGGCCTCTTAATCTCGCAAAAAATAACCCCTCACCGCCAAAAAACATTGTTTTTATGCCCTTTACCATCTGGATATCATAATCAATGTCCTTTGTAAAAGCGACCAGGCACCCGGTATCCACTTTCATCGTGTCAGCCGGGCCAAGCTCCTTTGCATATACTGTTCCGCAGGCATGTATAAATGACAGGCCGTCACCTTCGAGTTTCTGCATAATAAAACCTTCGCCGCCAAAGAAACCTACGCCAAGCCTTTTCTGGAATTCCATACCCACGGAAACGCCTTTTGCCGCACACAGGAACGCGTCTTTCTGGCAAATTACCTTACCGTCAAACAGGCTGAGGTCAACCGGTATAATCTTGCCCGGGAATGGCGCGGCAAAGCTCACTTTATGCTTTCCGCAGGCCCTGTTTGAGAACACTGTCATAAAAAGGCTTTCCCCTGTCAGGATTCTTTTGCCCGCTCCCACCAGTTTGCCCACCAGGTCATCTGACTGCCTTGAGCCGTCCCCGAATATTGTATCCATTTCAATGCCTTCATCCATCATCATCATTGAACCGGCTTCTGCTACAACAGCTTCATTCGGGTCGAGTTCCACTTCAACAAATTGCATGTCATCGCCGTGGATTTTAAAATCTATTTCATGAGAGTTTTTAAGATTATTTTGTAACATTTATAAATCCTCCTTCTTGGATAATAAGTAACTCCAGTCGCCAATTAATTTTTTTAAAATTTTTCAAAATCCCCACCCACAGCCGCCCTGGGGGAATGTTAAAGGCTTCGCCTTTAACAAATCCATATAGATTTTGAAAAATTTTATCAAGTTATAATTACCTCTGGACTAATTGGCGACTCAGGTTAAGTAACAAATAAAAAGTTTTTACGTATTTTAAAAATTTTCAAAAAATCTATCTTAAAAAGAGGCGGCGGCGCAGCCGCCCACCATAAGGTCAGGGCGGGCGGGATTTTTTGAAAATTTTGGCCTTTATTCATCTAATGTATCTGACAAAATTAACTTAACTGAGCACTACATAATTATATCCTGTTTATAAAGATTTGCATATATCCCCATTGCAGCCCTGATGCCGTCACCGGCAGCTATGGCGGCTTGCCTGAAGTCCCCGTTTTTTACATCGCCCGCAAAAAATACTTTTTCACTATTTTCCAGGGTGTTATCAAGAAAACCGTCGTCAGGCTCCCTGCCTGTTGCGCATAAAATATAATCATATTCAATTCCCTCGTCAAGCTCCCTGTTCTCAATATAATTTATGTTCTTATTTTTCAGCACTCTTTGCTTTAAAAGAGGGATACATTTTGTTTTTGACCCCCTGTTGAGGATTGTTACCCCGGCTGCCCGGGAATTCCCGGCTATATTCAGTGCATAATCAAAAGCCGCGTCTCCCGAGCCGATTATTACTATTTTCTTGCCCCTGGTGTCGTGTTTATAGAGCTCACAAACCTCATAAAATACGTTGCTTGCTTCTGTATTGAATTTTCCGGGCTTTGTGCCCGAGGCAATTACCAGGAAGTTTGCGCTATACGCCGCATTTTGTGTTTTTACGCAAAAAAGCCCGTCATTATTAAGGCTTATCCGTTTCACCTCCTCAGAAACAGGGCATAAATTATATCCCGCCAGGTGTTCGGTTAATTTTTCCACAAGCTCAACCCCTTTTATCCCTCCAGGGAAGCCCGGGTAATTTTCCACGAGATTCGCGTTTCTTAATAGTCCGCCCGGTTTATTTTTCTCGAAAACAACCGGGGTAATTCCATACCTTTTAAGTTGGATTGCACAGGCTATTCCTGCCGGCCCCGCACCTGTTATTATGACTTTATTATTCATATTAAAATTATTGACCAAATATGAAAAAAACTCTAAAGTGTTATAGTAAATCTGCCGATAAAATTATTGAAGGGCTAGAGGCGTGTAAATGCTTTTGGAAAAGATGAACTCTATTAATAAAATTGATCAGCTGGATAAGTTAAAGTATGTTTTACACAGTCTTGACGGCGAAAAAGATAAACATACCATACTAATCGTTGATGATGAAGAAAATAACTTACAGTTCCTTAAAAGAACCTTAAGGAAGAATTATAATATCCTGACAGCCTCAGACGGGTCGGAAGCATTAAATGTCGTCCGCGCGGAGGGGCATAATATTTCGCTTATTGTCAGTGACCAGCGTATGCCCACAATGACCGGCACCGAGTTTCTCTCAAGGATTTCCGATGATTTTCCCAATATAATAAAAATGCTCTTAACCGGGTATAGCGATATTGACGCAATGATAGACGGGGTAAATAAATGCAACCTGTTCCAGTATATTTCCAAGCCCATCAACCCCACTGACCTGGAAATCATTATAAAAAACGGCATAGAAGCATATGAGTTGACCTTAAGCAAAAACACCCTTTTAAATGACCTTCGGGAGCTATTCTTCACCACAATAAAAGCAATTTCCAATGCCCTGGACGCAAAGGATACTTACACTCACGGCCATTCACACAGAGTTACCATGTATTCCCTTATACTTGCAAAGGAAATGGAGTTTGAGGAGGATATGCTTGAAGAGATTGAAACCGCCGGATTACTTCATGACATAGGGAAAATCGGCATTCCCGAGGATATTTTATGTAAACCCGGGAAACTTACTGATGATGAATACCAGGTCATACAAGGGCATGCACCGGGCGGGAGGAAGATTTTAAGCACGATTCCGGGCCTTAAATCAGTTTCGGCGTGGATTAGCTGCCACCACGAAAAATGGGACGGCACGGGTTATCCAAACGGCCTTAAGGGTGAGGATATACCCCTGCCTTCAAGAATTCTTGCCGTGGCTGACACTTATGATGCTATGACCTCTAACAGGTCTTACAGAAAGGGTTTGCCCCATGAAGTCGCGGTAGAGGAGATTAAAAATTGTGCGGGCACTCAGTTTGCCCCGGGAGTAATAGAGGTTTTTCTTAAGATTGAGCACAAATTCAGGGAAGCGGCCCTTAACCCCCTGAAGGTTTATGATGAATACAGCAGGCTCAATAAGGATATAGAAGACAAGTAGGAAATATATTTAAAATAAAAAATATAATGCACAAATTCCTGGTAAATTGTGAATCTGTTTTTTATGATTAAAAGAAGCCGGGAAAAACTGGAAATCAGCACTCATACAGTCAAATTTTTAACTTAATACGGGATTTTATGCTGAGGCTGAGAGCCCTTGTTTTCTTTGCTTATTAACAACAGTTTCTAATCTATATTCTATTTGTCCTAACGCAGCAAGCTGTTCTTTACGCCTTTTTCCTTGGCTAAATTTTCTTACTAATCCTTTTAACCGGTAGGTTATGTCCCTTTTTTGTTCATTGGTTAAAAATGGGTCTCTATAAACTCTTCTAGCCCATTTTTTATAACTACCTTGAGATTGAGGTGCTCGCGCAAAGGACGAATAAAAAAATTTAAGACCTTTACTGCTATTTACTCCCCCAAACGCCGGCTGCTTAGCTCTTTCCGGAATGCCCGCCCTGATATAAGGATTAATTCTGGTACTCAACATAAACTCGGTCCCCTGAAAAAATGTTTAACCAATATTAAGCATCTGAAAGTTAAAAGTATAACATATAAAATTGTGAATGCTATAATTGGTTTACTATGAAACCCTACGTACCCCTGCACCTGCATACAGAATATAGCCTCCTGGACGGGGCTACCCGGATAAAAGACCTCATCCGCCACGCAAAGGAAAATAACATGCCCGCCGCCGCAATAACCGACCACGGCGTTATGTACGGGGCTGTGGAGTTCTACAGGGCCGCAAAAGAAGAGGGCATAAAGCCCATAATAGGATGTGAATTATACATTATCGACGGGGACCTGGCTGACAGGAAAAATAAATACCCTAATTACCACCTGGTACTGCTCGCAAAAAATAAAAAAGGATACCAGAACCTCGTTAAACTCGTGAGCATGGCCCATATCGAAGGGTTTTACTACAAGCCGAGAATTAATAAACAACTCCTGGAAGAGCATAAAGAGGGCCTGATATGCTGCTCATCGTGCCTTAGCGGGGAAATCCCGAAAAAACTCCTGCAAAAAGATGCCGAAGGCGCGAAAAATGCCGCAATTTACTATAAGGAGTTATTTGGAGACGATTTTTATATAGAACTGCAAGACCACGGGCTTGAAGGCCAGAAAATGACCAACCCCGCAATGGTCAAAATGGCACAGGAGTTGGGTATCGGACTGGTAATAACAAACGACAGCCACTATACAAGAAAACAGGACGCCTTATGCCACGACATCCTGCTCTGCCTGCAAACAGGCAAGATACGCAGCGATAACTCAAGAATGAAATTCCCTAATGACGAGTTTTATATTAAAAATTCCGATGAGCTAAAACAGGCGTTCAGATGGCTTAATAAGGCTATTTTCAATACAGCGATAGAAAATACGGTCAATATAGCTGATAAATGCAACTTAATACTCGATATGGGTGAGTCCATACTCCCGCATTACCCGATTCCCGGGAATCATAGCCCTGAATCATACCTGGAAAAAGTTGTAAAGGAAGGACTGGAAAAACGCTACAGCGAAATAACCCCTGAGCTCAATAACAGAATTAAATACGAGCTGGAAATTATAGAAAAAATGGGATTTTCAGCTTATTTCCTGATAGTGTGGGATTTCATTAAATTTGCCGGGGAAAACGACATCCCTGTAGGCCCGGGTAGGGGCTCGGCAGCGGGCAGCCTTGTCGCATACGTGCTCGGCATAACCGAAATTGACCCTATCAGGCACAATCTCCTTTTTGAGCGGTTTTTGAACCCGGAAAGGGTCAGCATGCCCGATGTTGATATAGATTTTTGCATTGACAGGCGCGATAAAGTCATTAACTACGTATCAGAGCTTTATGGAAAAGACAGGGTATGCCAGATTATCACGTTTGGAACACTCGCGGCCAGGGCTGCCCTGAAAAGCGTTGCCAGGGTGCTGGATGTGCCGTACTCAGAGTCGGACAGGCTCGCTAAAATGATACCTTCCGCCCCAAAAATAAAGATTGACGATGCCCTGGCTGACGGGATGGAATTAAGGAAGATTTATGACAAAGAACCCCGGGTAAAAGAACTGGTTGATTTAGCCAAATCCATTGAGGGGATTAAGTTTAACATTGGTACGCATGCGGCCGGGGTAATAATATCAAGGGACCCGCTCACTGATATTGTCCCGATACAGCACTCAAAAGAAAATGCTGTTATAACTACATACCCCATGGGTGACCTTGAGCGGCTCGGCCTGCTAAAAATGGATTTTCTCGGGCTTAGAAACCTTACTATTATTGACAATACAGTTAAACTTGCCGGGGAAAGGCAGGGTGTTGAAATTGACATAAATAATATTACGCTTGATGATAAAAAAGTTTATGAAATGCTCTCAAACGGTGATACTGACGGGGTTTTCCAGCTTGAATCCTCGGGAATGAAGACCCTTGTAAAGGATTTAAAGCCGTCAGTATTTGAGGACTTAGGCGCACTGGTCGCCCTGTTCAGGCCCGGGCCGTTAAATTCGGGAATGGTGGGGGATTTTGTCCAGAGAAAGCACGGAAGGCAAAAGGTAGAGTATAAGCACCCGGTGCTTGAGCCTATTTTACAGGACACATACGGGACAATCGTATACCAGGAACAGATAATGCAGATAGCCCAGTCCTTAGCCGGGTATACACTGGGACAGGCAGATATTTTACGAAGGGCAATGGGCAAGAAAAAGCCTGAAGAGATGAACAAGCAGAGGGAATTATTCCTCTCAGGCGCGCAAAAAAACAACATTGACCCGCAACTGGCTGAAGAGCTCTTTGAAACAATGACAGAGTTTGCGGCTTACTGCTTTAACCGGTCGCATTCAGCTGCTTACGCATTTCTTGCTTACCAGACAGCATACCTGAAAGCGCACTTCCCGGTTGAATACATGTCCTGCCTGCTCTCGAGCGTCAGCTGCAACCAGGATAAAATCCAGCTATACATTGCGGAATGCCAAAAAATGGGCATAGAAGTCCTTCCTCCCGATATAAACAAGTCAGGGGCGGTTTTTACGCCTGACGAGAACAATATCAGGTTCGGGCTTTGCTCGGTAAAAAACGTTGGTGCGGGCGTGGTAGAGGAAATTATCCGGGGCAGGGAAAATGAAAAGTACACTTCCTTTTATGATTTTTGCACAAAGGTTGAGCTGAAGCAGTTTAACAAAAGGACTATCGAGAGCTTAATCAAGGCCGGGGCATTCTCCAGAATTGAAAAAAGCAGGAAACAGCTATTTGAGAACCTTGACTCTGCCATCAACAGTGCTATAAGGGAAAATGAAACAAGGGCAAATGGCCAGATGAGCCTTTTTGCTTCCATGTCAACACACAGTATGCCCGTATTCCAGCTATCAGGCCCGGACGAAGAGTTTTCCGACAGCGAAATACAGGGTTTCGAAAAGGAATACCTGGGCTTTTACATCACCAGCCATCCCCTCTCAGGCATTAAAGACCAGCTTCCGTTTTTGACCACGCATAGCATAGCTGAACTTGCAGAAATGCCCGAGGGCTCAATGGTAACTGTTTGCGGGCTTATATCAAGCGTAAGGCAGCTCTATACAAAATCCAACAAACTGCTTAAAGTCGGAACTGTTGAGGATTTAACGGGAAAGGCGGATTTTGTGGCGTATAGCGAAGTTCTTGACAAATTCGGCTCTTATATTGAGCCTGAGTCCAAAGTTATCCTGGGCGGTAAAATCCAGTACCGCGGAGACGAGGAATCCGCTCCGAGCCTTGTAATTAACACTGTATCAAAAGTGGAAAACTGCAATATAGTTAATGTTTACCTGAACCGGGAGACCAGGTTTGAGGAACTGATGTCTTTGCGGGACACCCTCGCAGGGCATAAAGGCAGTGACCCGGTTATTTTCAATGTTAAAAACAACGGCAGCATGCTGAAAATCCTGGCCTCGTCAAATTACTGGGTCAGGGCGGACAGCGAAATCGAAAATATAATTAAAACCCACTTCAAGTCGGATATTAAAATACTCTCGCTCGACAGGTACTGATTTTTACGGCTTGAAAGAACTATAAGGCATACCTTTTTTTCTTCGGTATAAAAGAGAATTCAAAACCTAAATTGTCAATAATCTTAATTATTATGGAAAACTCAGGTTTGACTTTATTATTAAAAATTTTATAAAGATAGGTTCTATTTACCCCCACTTTTTTCGCAAAATGCGAAATAGGCCCCTGTGCCTGAATAAGAGGTTTTAAACAATGGAGAAATATTTCGGTATTATTATCTTTTAGGTATTCTTTAATATTTTCTTCAAGATAGCTTTTAGCTATTTCGGGATTTTTCAATTCTTTTCCTGTAAACTCATCAAATTTAGTCATGCCGAGTGATTATAATACCTTTTCGTAGATTTCAATATTTTTCTCCTGCATATAAATACTGTATCATATTGGATACACAAATGCAAATCGATTAAAATACTCTCGCTCGACAGGTACTGATTTTTTGAAGAAACATTCCGTGTAAGAAAATTTATAAATTTTACGAAATTTTTTTTGCCCTCAAATGCTTAATCTCTTCATCAAAACATAATTTAATTATCCTGTTTCTCTCTGTTTCGTCAATATCGGTAAAAATTATAACAGACGCGGTCGTCCTGCCCTGTAACAGAGTATACAAAACTTTTCCCGCTCCTCTTATTGTCCTGCCCTCAGGAAGGGACAGCGAAAAAAGCCACCTGTCATCTGTTTTAAACTCTTCCCCGGCAATAAACCTTATGCCTCCCCCGCCTACGTTTATTGTCCTTGTTTCAAACCTGGCATCCTCCCTTCTAAGGCACAGCTCAAGGTTAACGGGAGTTCTTACGTATTCCCTTCTCTGGATTTTCTTTTTTTCAGCGGGCAACTCGATTACAAAGTCGTGCTCAAGCGGGGAATTAATAACTATCGAAGCAAATACAAAAATTCCCGAATTTGAGTAGACTATAGCCTCAATTTCCTTTCCCTCAGGCAGCTCCCGTATGATATCCTGCCTGTCTTTGGGGAAAACAAGGCCTATTCTGTCCTCCTCAACCCATTTTATAGTGCAAAAAGTACTCTCTTCCTTAATAAAAGGGATACTGAAATTTATTTTTACTGTTTGTCCGTTTTGAAATTCCTTCATTGCAGGTTATAGGAATCCTCCTTTTTCAGTTTTCTTGACATAAGTTTCTGGACTATCCCCTCAGGGGTTATATCAGTATAAACACCTTCATAAACAGCGCTTGAAATCGGGGCTTCTATATCATGCTTTTTTGCCAGTTCAACAACTGCTTTTGATGTTTTTACCCCTTCTGCCACCGTGCCTATTTGCTCCAGGATATCATCAAGTTTTTTGCCCTGCCCGAGCATGTGACCGACCTGGTAATTCCTGCTCAGCGGGCTTGTACAGGTTGCAATAAGGTCTCCCACACCTGCCAGGCCGTAAAGTGTACTTGGGTTAGCCCCCAGTGCGACGCTTATCCTGACCATCTCAGCCAGTCCACGGGTTAAAAGAGCTCCCCGCGCGTTATCACCGTATTGCATAGCATCAATAAACCCGGAGGCTATAGCTATAACGTTTTTCAAACAGCTTCCCAGCTCCACCCCAATAATATCCGAATTGCTGTAGAGCCTGAACCTCTCTGATACACTGAATTTTTCGCGCAGGAGGTTTGCGATTTCAAATTTTTCACAGGCTATTGCCGCTGCTGTGGGCAATCCCTTCAGCACTTCTTTTGCAAGGGTAGGCCCTGCAAGGGTTGCAACAGTATTTTCAGGCAACTCCTGGTTGACAACCTCGCTCATCCTGTACGGGCCTGATAAATCAAGCCCTTTTGAGGCGTTTACCACTATCTGGCCAGGGGTTATTCCGGCAGCTTCCAGTTTTTTGCATACTGACCTCAGTGCGACTGATGAAACTACCGAGAGAATAATTTCAGCGTCTTTTATTACTTCTTCAAGGTTTGAGGTGATTTGCACTTTTTCAGAGAGCTGCACTTCTACCGGGAACTTAACTGATTTTGTACTCAGGAGTTCTTCTGAGAGGTCCTGCTCTCTTGACCAGAGATAAACCTCGTCAAAATTATCCGTTAAAAGCCAGGTGAGCGTTAAGCCCCAGCTACCAGCACCCAGAATTGCCAATTTCATTGTTTTTATACCTTTTCCTCTAGCTTTTTAAAATAAAACCTTATTTCTGCCATACCAGTTTATGATAACAGGTAAAAAATATAAAATAAAGTTTATGATACTCTGATTGACGCAGGAACTTTATTTATAATGATGTTATTATTATAAGTACATATCGTCAAAATTTTTTTAAGTTGGACGTGTTTATTGATTAGTAAGGCAAAGGGGAGTCGTATTATGTCTAAAAAAGTAAGAGTCGGGGATAAATTAATAGGGAAAAATGAGCCCTGTTTTGCGATTGCTGAAATAGGAATTAACCACAACGGCAGCGTTGAGCTGGCCAAAAAACTTATTGACATAGCTGTTTCAGCGCATTTTGACGCTGTGAAATTCCAGAAGAGAACCGTAGATGTTGTCTACACGCAGGACGAACTTGCCATGCCGAGACCAAACCCTTTTGGGGAAACAAACGGCGATTTAAAAAGAGGGCTGGAGCTAAAACTGGAAGATTACGAGGAAATTGATGATTATTGCAGGAGAAAAGGCATAATGTGGTTTGCTTCCTGCTGGGACAGGGATTCTGTTGACTTTATCGAGTTCTTTGACCCACCCTGCTATAAAATAGCCTCTGCCACACTTACCGATGATGAACTGCTCAAGTATACCGCTTCAAAAGGCAAGCCATTGTTAATATCAACCGGCATGAGCACGCTTGAGGAAATAGACCATACCCTGTCATTAACAGGGACAGGCAATGTAGTGCTTTACCACTGCACCTCTACCTATCCTACAGACCCCGCTGAGGCAAACCTGCTGGGAATAAGGGCGTTTATGGAAAAATATGACTGCCCTATAGGATATAGCGGTCATGAAAGAGGCATAACCCCGTCTGTTCTGGCTGTAGCGCTCGGGGCGGTTTCAGTGGAAAGGCACGTGACCCTTGACAGGACAATATGGGGAAGCGACCAGGCTGCAAGCCTTGAGCCGGAGGGTATGTTCAGGTTGATGAGGGATGTCCGCTCTGTCCCGGTACTGCTGGGGAACGGAGAAAAAACAGTATATGAGAGCGAAAAACCCATTATCAAAAAACTTAGAAAGACTTTCAGTCCCGCAAGCAAATGTTAGATATACCTAAGAACATAAAAATTATCGCGACAGATTTTGACGGCGTATTAACAGACGGTTACGTTTACTTTTCGTCCGTCAGTGACGAAGAGACAAAGCGGTTGAGCTTTAAGGATATAATGGGCATGTCGCTGGCCATTAAAAACGGCTATAAAATAGCGATTATTTCCGGGGAAAAAAATTATATTATTGACAGGCTGGCCGCTAAGTTTAACCTTGAGGACGTGCACCAGGGAATAAAGGATAAATTGCCCGTGTTAACAGGTATTGCTGAAAAATACAAAGTACCTTTATCCGAAATATGCTATATAGGCGACGACATAAATGATATTGCGGCTCTTGAGCAGGCAGGTGTCGCAATAACAGTCCCTGATGCTAACTATAAAGTCAGGGAAGTGCCGGGCATTTTAATAACCGGCGCTAATTCGGGCAATGGCGTATTCAGGGAGGTAATTGATTCACTCCTGGCTGTTTTCGCCTGATAAAGCAAGTTCGTATACCTCTTTTTTCGGGTAATTATACAGAAGCGAAACTATTTTGCTTATGTCCCTGTTTGAGTAGCCTTCCTGCTTTAGCAGTTGTATTTTTTCCAGTATAAGGTTTTGCCCGGGCTTTTTTTCTTTTATTGCGTGGATAATCAGGACAATCTCGCCTTTCGGGGGATTTTCAGCGTAATAACCCATTAAATCATTAATAGAGCCTGTTTTGATTTGCTCATGGATTTTTGTGAGCTCCCTTGCAACCGTTATTTGCGTGCTGCCGAATATTTTAAGCAGTTCTCCCAGGGTCTTAACCAGCCTGTTAGGGGACTCAAACGCAACGATATTTATATTCGGGTATTTAAGCAGGAAATCCTTTTTAGTCCCGGGTAAAAAACCCGCGAAAACAAAAAGTCCCCCTTTCACCGGCGCGGCGCAAAGGGCTGTTGTGATTGAACTGGCGCCTGGAAGGGGCACTGCATTAATATCGTGCTTTAACAATTCAGCGCCGGGGTCACTAATAAGGGGTGTACCCGCATCTGACACCAGGGCGATGTTTTTGCCCTCATTTAACAAGCCCGCGATATAAGTACTTTTTTCTTTTTCATTAAATTTATGATAGCTTATCAATTTTGTACTTATTTCATAGCGTTTAAGCAGTTTTTGGGTAACCCTGGTGTCTTCACAGGCAATCAAGTCCACCTCCCTGAGGACTTTCAGAACTCTGAGTGTAATGTCCTCAAGATTGCCGATAGGAGTCGGGCAGATATATAGTGTGCCTTTGGCGCTCATTATTCAGCTAATGTTTTCTGTCGCGGACATCTTCGAGCCTGTCCCACTTATCTTCTTTTCTATCGCGCCTATCTTCGCGTCTGTCCCACCTGTCCTCTCTTCTGTCACGCCTGTCTTCCCTTTTATCAAGCCTGTCCTCTATTTTGTCCCATTTACCGCCGTGGTGGCGTCTATCATGGACATCTTCGAGCCTGTCCCATTTATCTTCTTTTCTGTCGCGCCTGTCTTCGCGTCTGTCCCACCTGTCTTCGCGTCTGTCCCACCTCTTTTCTTTTCTGTCAAATTTATTTCTGATTTTTTCTGTTTTCCTGTAATCCCTTTTTGCGTCCGCACTGTCTGATAGCGCAAAAATGCATGTGACTAAGGAAAATGCAATAAATAATACTGAAAATAACTTCTTACCCATTAGTACTCCTTTCCATAAATTAAAATTAATATTTCGTTTATAATTTACTATATAAAGTATACGATTTTTATTAGGAAAAAGTTCATTTATTATTATGAAAAATTTACAAAAATATGAGCCCGTTATAGGCCTGGAAATACACGCCCAGCTCAGTACAAAATCAAAAATATTCTGCAACAGCGCAACAGAGTTCGGAAAAGAACATAACTCGCAAATCTGCCCTGTATGCACAGGATATCCCGGCGTACTGCCGGTATTGAATAAAAAAGTAGTGGAATACGCTATCCTGACAGGGCTCGCCTTAAACTGCGAAATCGCAAAATTCTCCAAATTCGACAGAAAACATTATTTTTACCCTGATTTGCCTAAAAATATACAAATTTCCCAGTATGACCTGCCTGTGTGCAAAAATGGACATATTACGATAAAAGGCAGGAAAATCAGGATTAACAGGATACACATGGAGGAAGATGCCGGGAAACTGGTTCATGCGGGTGCCGCGGGACTTGCGGGGTCTGCTTACAGCCTCGTTGATTATAACAGGACAGGCACTCCCCTTCTGGAAATAGTCAGCGAAGCGGATATAACCTCGCCTGAGGAAGCGAGGATTTACACGGAAGAATTGAGAAACACAGTCAGGTACCTGGGCGTATGCGACGGCAACCTTGAGGAGGGAAGCCTGAGGTGCGATGCAAACGTAAGCGTAAGGCCGATTGGGCGGGAAAAGCTCGGGACAAAGGTTGAAATAAAAAACCTCAACAGCTTCAGGGCGCTGCAAAAAGCCCTGGAATACGAAATCGCGAGGCAAACGGACGAGCTGGAGAACGGAAACGCTATTATTCAGGAAACACGCCTCTGGAAAGACGATGAAAGTATAACAATATCAATGAGGACAAAGGAAGAAGCGCATGATTACCGTTATTTCCCTGAACCTGACCTTGTCCCGCTGGAAATTGACGCTGAATGGGTTCACCGCTTGAGGGAGCAAATGCCGGAATTGCCGCAGGAGAAGCGCGCCAGGTATATGGAAAAAGTCGGGCTGTGTGAAGCTGACGCAAATACTATTGCGGATTCTGCCGATACAGCGTTGTTCTTTGACAGGGTTATAAGCCTGACCCTGAACCCCAGGGCCGCGGCAAACTGGCTTATGGGTGACATAACCGCATACATTAAGGATAAAAAAATCAGTATTAATGACACCAAACTAACCCCTGAATCACTGGCCGGGATGATTGAAATGATTGAGAGGGGAAAAATATCAAACGCCATAGCCAAAAAAATAATTGTCCCGCTGATGGAAACGGGCGACTCCCCTGAAAAAACAGTTGAGGAAAAGGGGCTTTTAGTTATTTCCGATGAAGGCCAAATACTTGATATAGTAAAAAAGGTGATTGCAGACAGCCCCGGGGAAGTTGAAAAATATAAGGCCGGGAAAACACAGGTGATAGGGTTTTTTGTGGGCCGGGTAATGAAAGAAACCCGGGGCAAAGCAGACCCGGGGCTTGTAAACAGGCTTTTGCAACAGGAGCTTGGCTAGCCTATTGAGAATTTATTCTAAAATTTCTGAATATTTTGAGTTAATTAAGTTTGAACACACTATATTTGCCCTGCCCTTTGCATTTTCCGGAATGCTGCTGGCTAAACCCGATGGCTGGCCGGATTTAACAATTTTTTTATGGGTGCTTCTGGCTATGGTAGGGGGCAGGACAGCTGCCATGGCATTAAACAGGATTATAGACGCTAAAATCGACCAAAAAAACCCCCGAACTTCTAACAGGGCCATTCCCTCCGGAAGAATCAGGAGGACTTCAGCTCTTTTGCTTGCCCTGGCTTCTTTTGGGCTAATGATTTTCGCCACCTGGCAATTGCCGTTGATTTGCAAGCAGCTTTTACCGCTGGCTATAATTATTCTTGTGATTTATTCATACACCAAGCGGTTTACGCATTTATCGCATTTTGTTCTGGGTGGCGCGCTCGGAGCGGGAGCTGCCGGGGGGTGGCTGGCTGTGAGCGGGGAGATAACCCTGCCGGTTGTGTTATGGGGTATGGCTATTGTTTTCTGGGTTGCGGGTTTTGATGTGATTTATGCCCTGCGGGACATTGATTTTGACAGGGAAAATAACCTCTACAGCATACCCGCCCGGCTCGGCGCATACAAAAGCCTGGTTTTATCGCAATTGTTTCACTTTTTTACCGTAATTTTATTAATTATACTTGGCGTAATTATTGGAACGGGTTTATACTACTGGTTAGGGGTATTAATTACCTCCTTACTGCTCATATATGAACATTCCCTCCTGAAGGGAAATGACCTCTCAAGGCTGAATATGGCGTTTTTCAATGTTAACGGCTATATAAGTATTGGTATGTTTTGTTTTATATTGTTGGATAAATGGCTATAATAGAGAAAACACTCAGCATATGCAAACAGGCTTACTCGTGTAAGTTAGCGAAAAGATTTGGTGTATACGGGGTTGAATGGATAGAAACCCTGGGGCATATGGGTATGAACCTTTTTTACTCAATAAAATGCCTTATCAGGGGAAATCTTGACGGTAAAAAGTTTTTTGAGCAGTCCTCAAGGTTTGGCGTGGACTCCCTGCCTATTTCACTTTTAATGGTAACCATCACAGGTATGATTATAGCCATACAGGTAGCGCTGGAAATGGTGAAACAGGGTGCGGGCGACTATGTTGGAATGCTTGTAGCGCTGACTATATTGAGGGAATTAGGGCCTGTAATAGGCGGTTTTGCTGTTATTTCGCTGGTAGGCTCTTCAATGGCCGCTGAAATCGCTACAATGAAGGTAACCGAACAAATTGACGCCATGAAAGTAAGCAGGGTTGACCCTGTAGACTATTTGATTGCCCCGAGGGTTTTTGCCGGGTTTTTTATAATGCCTTTTGTAATCATACTGGCAAGCCTGCTGGGCATTATAGGCGGGCTGGTGATGAGCAAGACGATTGCGGAGTTAAATGCCATAACCTACATCAGCTCGGTATGGCAGGGATTGTCAATAAGGGATATCCTGGCAATGCTGGTTAAGGCGTTTGTTTTCGGGGGAATTATTTCCTTATCCAGCACCTCAATAGGTTATGAAGCGGAGGGTGGCGCGATAGACGTGGGCAATGCCACAACTAAAGCGGTTGTGTGGGCGTTTGTGCTAATATTGTTTGCTGATTACTTTGTTTCGTGGTTATTTTTCAGCCAGGAAGGGATTATGTAGGGAAATATGAAACCTGATA
>JANQGS010000070.1 GCA_028277195.1 Candidatus Gastranaerophilales bacterium | reverse complement strand
GGCACTATATTTACGTCACCCGGGTCGGTATAAGCCAGCGCAAGGTGAGCAAGCCCCTCTTTCGCGCCTATGAGGGTTTGTATCTCGTCTTTCGGGTTAATTGTTATGCCATGCCTTTTATAAAGCCATTCCGCTATTCCTTCCCTTAACTCCTCCTTACCCTTAAAAGAGGGATAGCCGTGGTTTTTAGGGTTTTTCATGCTCTCTACCGCGGCTTTAACCACGGGTTCGGGGGTACACCCGTCCGGGTTGCCTATTCCCAGGTCTATTAAATCCATGCCTTTTGAGCGGGCTTCATCTTTCCAGTCGTCGAGTTCGGCGAAAATATAGGTCGGGATGCCCAGGAGTTTTTTAGAGGGTTTTATATCAATTTTTGTATACATTATTTATTTTTTCCTCATATTTTAATTATAATAGCATAATTATAGGCTAAAAAATTATTATCAGTAAGAGGGGTTTTTAAAATAGTTCAAGAAGAAAAGAGTGTTTTAGAAACAGGACTAACAGCTCCCCGGAAAACCCTTGCGCTCTGTGTAGCGTTTATTGCAGGCACGGCATATTATATGCTGGGTTTTAATATGTATATACTCCTGGCTGCGCTGGTATTATTGCTCTTTTTTGTGTTTAAGAGGCTGTTTTCAATCAGGTTAGCTGTTTTGTGCCTCATTATATATGCACTGGCAATACTTTACGCCGGTTACAGAACCCCCAAACCCGATGCGCTGTATGCAAAAGCACCGTCAAAACCGGAATTAACCGGGCGGGTGGTGAGCGAACCCAGGCCGGATTTAAAAAATAAAACAAAATTTTATTTCCTGACAGACGAGGGCAAAACCCTTGTATATATTTATGATTACAAGAGAAAATTCGATATAATCAAGATAGGTGACGTTATTAAGCTGGAAGGCTCGCTGAAACACCCCTACAAAGCCACAAATCCCGGCCAGTTCGACTACTCAAAATACCTGAAAAACAACGGCGTATTCACTCTCACCCACGTCAGCCACAAAAATTGGGAAATAACAGAGTCCCCGAACTCCGGGATATGGTATTTTGCCCGGAAAATAAGCGAGCTCAGGGAAAAAATAATCGCAACGCACGCTAAAAACCTTAAATCCCCAAAGCTGGAGATACTGGGCGGAATGGTTTTCGGGGATTATGCGGTGCCCGCGCCCGATAATGTTGAGGAGGACTTTATAAAATCGGGTTTGCTGCACCTGCTGGCAGCTTCCGGGCTTAATGTGGGCATTATTTTCGGGGTGTGGTTTTTCCTTGCTTCCCGGACAGGCGTGCCGTTTAAGCCGAAAATAATAATCGGGATGCTTCTGGTAGGGGTATATGCGTTAATGACGGGCCTGCCTCCCTCTGTTACACGGGCGGCTCTTATGATGGAGCTCCTGCTTTTCGGTAAATTGCTTGACAGGAAGGCTGATAATACAGGCATTTTACTTATGGTATGCGCCTTAATGCTTTTATATAACCCGATTATGATTGCCAGTGTAGGGTTTCAATTGTCTTTTATAGTGACTTTCGGGTTGCTGCTTTTTGCCCGGTTTTTTAATTTCTGGTCGGGTATTTTCCTCATTCCCCTTGTGGCGCAGATGTTTGCCGCACCTGTCCAGGTTTTCCACTTTAACAATTTTGCCATATACTCTGTGCTGGCAAACATGGCTGTTATGCCATTCGTTGGAATAATAAGTTTTGCGGGCTTTTCAGGAAGTATTCTCAGCTTAATTCCCTTTATAGGCGAAAAGTTATGCTTTCTTGCGGATAAAATAGCAGAGCCGTTCATTTTCCTGCTTTTATTCATATCAAAATTCACTGCTGACCTCCCGGGAGCGCTTCAATACCTTCCAAAACCCGGAATCGGGCTTATTATTACTCTTTATGCCCTGCTGGTAATACCTGTTTTCTCAAGAAAAATGATAATAATCCCGGCTTTGATGCTCATTATATTGACTTTTAAGTGGCCTTCGGCACAAAATCTTGAATTTGTGTTTTTTGACGTTGGACAGGGGGATGCAGTGCTGATAAACACCCCTAACAACAGGCATATACTTGTTGATACGGGGCCGCCGGGACGTTACAGCCCGGCAAGAACCGCTATTGTTACGTACTTCAGGGACAATGGGATTAAAAACCTTGACGCGCTGGTTTTAACCCATCCTGACAGCGACCATATCGGCGGCACAATTGATATATTAAAGGCAGTAAAAGTTCAAACAGTTTACCACAACGGAACAGAAGACAACTCTAAAATTTATAAGGCTATTAACGGGTTTTTAGGCGAAAACGGTCATAGAACAGCCGTATTAAGGGATAAAAATATCCTCATTCCCGATGAGGACCTGGTAATTACGGCTATAAAAAGCGATAATACCGATATGAAAGATGATAACGAGGATAGTATAATTTTATATTTGGTATATAAGGATTTCTCAGCCCTTTTAATGGCGGATTGCCTGGCAGGGGCTTTAAATAAAGTGTCAGAAACAGTAAAAGCGCCGGTTGATTTGCTCAAGGTCGGGCATCATGGCAGTGAAGGCTCGGTTAGCGAGGAGTTTCTCGGTTATACAACGCCTGAAGTAACTGTTATTTCCGTAGGAAGTAAGGGGTATCGGTGGGGACATCCCAATCCTGTTACTATTGCCCTGCTTGAGGAGTTTAAATCAAGAATATACAGGACTGATAAGGATTATGCCATTCGAATAACCACCGACGGGTACGGCATAAGCATAAATAAATTCGGGGATAAGCAATGGAAGTGATATTTTTTTCGCATACGCACTGGGATAGGGAATGGTACAGGTCTTTTCAGGATTTTCGAATAAGGCTGGCCGATGTTATGGAAAGGGTTATTGGCGAGCTGGAGGCAGGTCGGCTCGAATACTTTTACCTGGACGGGCAAACGGTAATTTTAGAGGATTATTTTGAGCTATATCCCGAAAAAAAGGCTTTGATAAAGGAATTTACCGGGAGCAAAAGGCTTTTTATCGGGCCGTGGTATGTGCTGGCGGACGAATTCCTCGTGTCAGGGGAAAGCCTTGTAAGAAACTTGCTTGTCGGCATTAACCAGGCTAAAAAGTACGGCTGCGATGAATTTTTCGGCTACTTGCCGGATTCCTTCGGCCATAATTCAGCAATGCCAATGATTCTGGCCTCATTTAACATCAAAAACGCAATCCTCTGGAGAGGGGCGGGGGACGGAAAAACTGAATTTACCTGGCAATCGCCTGATGGCTCATCGGTTCTGGCGACCTACCTGCGGGAAGGGTACTTTATAACCGGAAATTTCGATGAAACAGCCGAAAAAATCCGGCCTCATTCGGTTTCTGATAAGATACTGCTGCCTGTCGGGGGTGACCATATTTTTATACCCGCACAGGGCGGCAAAAATATTAAGGATTACCTGGATAACCTGGATAAATTTGCTGAAAACCTGGAGACAGTAACGGGTGAGCTGCGTGATAATTCCAGGGCCCCTCTATTGCCGGGGACTTTATCCGCAAGGCTTTATTTAAAAAGGCTGAATGCAAGGATAACCTGGAAATTATCACGAATATGCGAGCCTTTACAGGTATTTTTGGGCACGAACAGAAAGCAAGAACTCGATTATGCCTGGAAATTGCTCCTGAAAAACCATCCTCACGACAGTATATGCGGTTGCTCTGTCGATGAGGTGCATGAGGAGAACGTATCAAGGTTTAAGCAGGTTGACCAGGTATGCAATGCCCTTATAGAAAGGTGTATGCCGGTTGAGCAGGGAGATAGGGAGAGGATTACTGTTTATAACCTGTCAAATTATGCGTTCACGGGTGTAGTAAAAATAAGACAGGATGTTTTTCCCCGAAAAATAATGCTGGATACACAGAAAGCCCCTATGAGCGAAGACATGCAGGAACAGAAGGAGCACCTGGCTTATGTGGAGAACATACCGCCATTCTCCGCAAGGTGTATAAGACCAGGGAAAGCCCCAAAACCAATGGACATAACCGAAAACATTATCAACAGGCACGCAATTACATACAGGCCGGACGTTGGGGATACTTATAACTATTGCCCGAAAAAAGGTGAAAAGTCCTTAAAGGCGAGAATTTTAAAGACGGAAATAATTGAAAAGAGCTCGCTCAGGAATATATTGAGGGTTCATTACAGGTTAAATACAGATATAACAACCGATATAATAACCACATCCGGCTCAAAACGTGTAGAATTTATCACAAGCTGGGAAAATACCCTTAAAGACCACGTAATACAGGTTAAATTCCGATTTCCGGAAAAAATATATGAAACAGTTGCGGAAAATACTTTTGGGTTGATAAAAAGGCGTTTTAACCCTGATTACAGGATAGAAAAACATATGCCCGCCGAAAAAGGCCGGGAGCTCAGCACAAATACCGCTCCAATGCAGAGGTTTGTTTTCACACAGGGGCTCGGCATACTTACAGAGGGGCTACCGGAGTACGGGGTAAGCGGTAATGACCTTTTTATAACAATATTGAGGGCAACAGGGAAATTATCCGGAGTGTCCCTCGGTACAAGGAACTTACCGGCTGGCCCTCCGCTTAGTGTCCCGGGGGCACAGTGTGCGGGCCGGCAAACTGTCCGGTACGCTATTTGCGAGGCGGATTCCCCGCAGGAGCTTTTCAGGCATGCTGATGAGTTTATGGGGTGTACCCTGGCTGAGTTTGGGGAAGCTCAATCCGGGGATTTTTTAACCATAAATAACCCTGATATACTGGTTTACGGGATTAAATTCCCTGAAAAAACCGACGGCATTATTACCAGGGCCGTGAATATTTCTGATAAACCCCAAAAAACGGGCTTTAACAGCGAGTTTATTGAAACCGATTCCCTGGAAGAGCCGATTTCCGGAATTTATGGTATTAATGAGGAAATTATTTTCAAACCGGGTGAATTAAAAACCGTCCGGCTGCTTAACAGCCGGGCTACTCGCCCATTACAGGGAGCGTAAGCCTCCCGTTTCCGTCCGTGGTAGCGCTATTGCTAATGGATTTTTCAAAATATGTCCTGAACAAATCAGGGCTCATCTGAAAAATAGCGAGTCCCAGCGTGACGGCAAAAAGAGCAGCTATAAGCATATACTCAGGCAGGGCAGTACCTTTTTTTCTCGAGAATTTAAGCATAGTAATATAGTCGTCAGTTTGACAGAAAAATTTAATTAAATTATTATAATTTAACATTATCCCGCTAATCTGTCGGGGTGGCGGAATTGGTAGACGCGCACGGTTGAGGGCCGTGTGGAGCAATCCATGTGGGTTCAAGTCCCACCCTCGACATTTTTCAAAAACAGCAACGAAATATACTGCTCCCAAATTAAATTTCAGATTTTTACAGTCAATGCCTGGAGCAGTATAGGCGAAGCGGGAGTGATGAATTTTGGAAAATCCGGCTTTGCCG
>JANQGS010000060.1 GCA_028277195.1 Candidatus Gastranaerophilales bacterium | reverse complement strand
TTTTAACGGTTGTTTTTCTTTTATCGGGGAGTCCTTTTTGCCTTTATTCAACATATTTATCGCCTTTTGCAGGTCTTGCACTGCCTGTTTTTCACCGACTTTATGCACGTGTTTTTTGAAGAACTCAATAACTTCCTGAGCTTTTCCATTGTATGCAAAATTAATAACGCCCATTGCTTCGAGCACTTCTTCTCGAATATCAGCCATATGATAATCTCCTATAGATTTTTTATAAAAACCGTCAATTTTTTTCTTTCACTGGTTTTGTATATTTGTACCAATAAATATATAAAAGAAAGAAGGTGTATTAATGAATAGATTACCCGTACCTGTAGAAGGAACGCTCAGAAGGTTTGTAAGTTTTAGAGAATTAAATGGAGCTAAAAGAAGACTTACAGCCGGGAAATCTTCCGGATTAAAAGTTGCTCCCTGGGGCTCAGATGTTCAAGATGTTGTTTCAATTACAAAAAACTCATCGGGATATTCTGTTAATGGTTATGGATTAGTGAAGAAAAAAGAATTCGCCCCTGGGGATATAATAAAATGGATATTTAAAGGCTGAATTCTTTTATAACCCGCTCATAGCCCTCGGCGAAATCTTAATTTTCAGGCTGCTGATTCTTCTTTTGGTTCAAGCACTCCAAATATAAAGACACCTACAACCATAAGAAAAAAGAAAAATGCCCCTATTATTGCTATATAGGTATTAATTTCCATTAATTTGTCCTCAATAATTTAAGATATTTTCTTACTTTACCCGCAACAACAATCACAGAAAAAATTGCGGCAATGACAGTTATTACGTCAATAAAAATCAGTTGTGTAACTGTTTTGTCATAGTTTGTAACAAGCCAGGCAATACATGCAATAGTTATAGTTGAGAATAATGTAAACAAATGCCTGTACCAGCCGATTTTTTGTATGAAATAGTCTTTATTCATAGAGATAATTATACCAGAATTTTTTATATTTTAAAGCGCACCGGAAAATAAAAATTTTCCCACCAACTGTCAACTTTTTTCTTGAGGGGTTTTGTATAGGTGTAAGGCAGAAATTAAAAGAAAGGGAAAGAAGACATGTTAACTTTATCTCCGATTAGCTTTACCAGAAATATAAGCTTCGCCGGTGAACCGTCAGAAAAGAAAAAAAAGACTGAACCTGAACCAAAACCTGTACTCGATGATGATGATAATTAGTGATTCTTTACTCTCTATTCCAAATTTATCTTCTCATAATTTTCTGTAACCAGCCGCCCGCTGAGGTCCTCAAGGTAAATATAACCGGTCTGCTCAATATAACCGATTTCCGTAATCACAAGATAAGGCAGCCCAAACTCATTGAACCTGTCACCCACGGTAAGGGTCGGGCCGTTGGTCTTGGGCCCGATATGCAGGGCAAGCGCGAATGGGTTCATATCGGAAATATCTATCACGCTCGTGAGCCGTATAAAATGCCCTGAACTCGCGCCGGTATTGGGCAGCCTGATGCCGGTCGCCCCGGAGCAGCTATTGTCCTTAAATAAAGCCAACACAGCGTTGGTGGGTGTATCAGTGTAAACAGCAGGCACAATTGCCTCGATTTTTACCCGGGCCCTGTTGTTTCCGGGCGCGTAAACACAGCTCAAAATCTCCTCGCCCTCGTCCACCCGGGGCGTTGAGCCGTCAAAAGGCATGTTATTGGTGATGCTCTTGCCG
>JANQGS010000056.1 GCA_028277195.1 Candidatus Gastranaerophilales bacterium | reverse complement strand
TTATGGATGTCATTCCGGGCTTGACCCGGAATCTCATGAATGAGTGCGAGCTGGTCTTACTCCCGCTTCGCCTGAGACCCTGAATCAAGTTCAGGGTGACAATGATAATTATTTGTTGGATAGGCTTTTAGTCATTAGCTTGTTGTCCTTTTATTCAATTTTTTTTACATTTTTATAATATCATTTTTTGGCACTAGTGTCAACATTTGGCACTATAAATTTCCATAAAAAAAGCCCCCGGCCATTGGAATGAGCTTCGCAAGGCCGGGGGCTGGTAAAAAAAACAGCGTAAAACTTATTTTTACTCTGTTTTAAAAAGGTTGTATTTATTAAATATATAAACAACAAGGTCAATTACAAGGGAAAATATCCGTTCTTCAAGAAATTCAGGGACTGCCGGTATATCAACAAAGGCATTTACCAGGTTAATCACTTGTTTTTTCTTGAGCAATCCCTGACCTGCGCCGAGTTCCCGCTCTGCTGCCTTTACAGCGTCAATAATAACTTCAAATAATGTCATAATAAACCTCTTTCTGGTTTCTATCTATTCCTAAATGTATAAAATTCATTTTCCTGTACCATATAACCTCATTAAAAAATCCCGCTTTTACCGCAAAAATAAAAATTTTTTGCGGATTAACGTCCAAAGGGGCTACATCCGCCGCCATTGCCGTTTTTCCCTCGGCTATATGCAGGGATGAGGGCTTGCCCCCCACGGTTTTATTGTGCTTAATACACCTGCACCCTGAGGTTACTTCCAGCCTGCTGCCCGGCAAATCCCTGAAAACTTCCAGTTTCATCAAAAAAAAATTGTCATAATTAAGCAGGCCGCAGCCGCACTTGCATTTCAGTTCATGGCCCTGAAAATTTTTCGTTCTCAAAATTACCGTCATATTAGTTTAAAGCCCTCCAATCACCGTTTGCGTAAATTTTTACGGTATTGCCGCTGGTGGTGTCGTTCCAGATGTCGCCTTCAGAGGGACTTGTCGGGGTACTTGAGCCGCTTCCTCTCCACCTGCACCAGGTATCATCCGTTGTAATGACTTTTCCGCCGCCGTCGGAAACGAGGTTTTTACTTGCGGTCAGGGTGGTGTCTACCAGGTCTGCTATTGCCCCCTCTGACGCCCCGCCTTTAACGAGGTTCTGGGCAGTGCATTTTTTGCTTGCGGGAGTGCCTGAGGGGTCGTCAATCACATATGAGAGGTCAAGGTAATTGACGCTGGTCAGCGCGTCGAGCTGTGTTAATTTTTTATCAGCCATAATATAATCTCCTATAGATTTTTTCCAATAACTGGCAATTTTTTGCCTGATTTTGTTTTTATATTGATATAAGGTTAAGGATATAAATTTTGTAATTTTAATTAAATTGGGAGGGATTTTTAAATGGGATATATGGACTACATTAATTGTACTAAAAATGGTGGTAGCGCCAAAGAATGTGAAAATAAACACTTAGCCCCTTTACCTCCAAAGAGTGAGGAACAAACAGCAGTTTCACCATCGCCACAAGCAGCAGTTTCATCATCGCAAGAAGAAAAAAAATTCTTTACTTCATTATTTAGATTCGACAATAAACATCCAATGATTGGAGGCGCAGATATATATTATGGAGATCCGGGTCAAAATCTAGAACAATTAAGTGAAGCTGCTACAAAAAATTCAAGAATATTTTTTGAAAAAGCAGGAGTAGACACTAAAGAAGGATATGAAATTCCAAAAAAAATTACACAAGACAACAGATTTGCTAAAAATTTTTATGAGCTAATGAAAGACCCAAAAAATCCTGATTTTAATAAATCAATGGACTTAATGAGGACAATGGCCTGGCAGGATAACATTCTTACACCAGAAGAAATGGGAACAGCCATTTTTGCAGCTGACCTTAATCAGAATGGAAGAATTGATAATCCTTTTAAACATACTCCTTATAACACAGATTACATCGGAGCTTTAGAATTTGATATACTATATAATAATTTTACTCCCCCGCAACCCGCTCATAGCCCTCGGTGAGGTGCCGTTTACTCGTAATGCGTCCACATTCTGAGAATTTTTATTGTTTTTTGCTCATTCAGTTTTTATAATATACAGCGCTTTTTCTTTTAAATTTGATTTTTCAAGTTTTTTGGCGTCTTTTACAGCCTGTTTTGTCAGGACTATTTTATACATTTATCTATTCCCAGCCTATATCCTCAAGAGTTGAACACTCTTTAATTTCGGAATCAATGCCTTCCTCGATGCTTTCTCTCATCCCGGGAATTTTTGCCAGATAGTCACTATCTGTTATATCGCTTATATGGATAATTATTTCCTTGTCAATGAAAAGTTTTTTTATTGATTCAATAAAATTAGTGTCGAGTTCATTAACATTTAATTGATAATTTATATTCATGGATATAAACTCCATTTTTTTAGTCTTTATATAATTATAAAGGCTATTATTTAAATTCTCAATACCATGCCCGGGTTGCGCTATTTGCGCACCGGAAAATAAATTTCAAATTTTTCCCACCAACCGTCAATTTTTTGTTATATAATACTCTGCGGGGTAAGCCCTGACACTTCCTCTCCGGACACGCTCTAAACGTGATACAACCAGAGAAAGGAGGTGAATGCCAGATGAGAGTCGCGGTCTCAAAATGGGACTGGTTGGCAATTATAATACTGTTATTTTTGCTAACTAAAAATCAGGAACTCTTAGAACTCCTGATTCTAGTACTCAAATAAAACGGGCTTTTAATTGGACGGCTGGCAACCGTCCAGCCCTTTAATTATATTATACCAGAATTTTTTATATTTTAAAGCGCACCGGAAAATAAATTTCAAATTTTTCCCGACAA
>JANQGS010000281.1 GCA_028277195.1 Candidatus Gastranaerophilales bacterium | reverse complement strand
ATATTACAATGAGAAAAAGGCAAAGGTTTTCAAATGGACTTATCAGGGGAAAGTGCTTGCTAAATAATATCATATTATTTTTAAATTAATGCACTAGTTACTTTATCCTCCTCTAAAATTCTTTCTGATGCTCTAAGGAGTGCATCGGGATTTTTGTAATCTTTAACCTCGGTCTCTCCAATTATAACCCTTGTACTTCTTTGACCGAAAAGAGAGGCCCAAAGGTCTCTAAATTTATCTAAAAAACTTCCAGGAGGAAGTTCTTTAACTTCTACATCACCTTTTTTTTGAAAAATTTCTTGAAAGACACGCAAGGCCTTCGGAGTTTTTTCTATTACTTCCACCCTAACAGCCATACCAAAAGCCGGGCTTGAGTTCTGGCTGTAGTTGCTGTAGGGTGAAATTCCCGTTTGATTAATCATTTTCTTCTCCTTATTTTCTGCTAACAATCATTTAAAGCCCCCTGAAAATAAAATTTGACAATATTTTAGAAAAAAGTTAACAAAAGTTAACCTGAATTGCCGTCCTATATCAGCAGCCTTAGCAATAAAAACCTCTTGTTGAGCTTTTCGGAGAACTTTTTTAAATCCTTTGACGCTTCATTGGAATTGCTTATTATCTCTTTTATGCTTTCTTTTTCCTCAACGGTAAGCTCTTCCAGCGAGGACGTGACTTTAGACAACTTAATCATTAAGTCGTTCAGGTTAACGACCGTTTCCTCCACTTTATGGTTAAAATCATCGTCTTTTGTGAGGTTATTCACATATTGAGCTATCTCCGCCATGTCTTTAGTGGTTGAATTTATGTTTATAAGGCTCTCGTCGAGCTTTGAGTTTTTTAAAAGCTCTGATAGCTGCTCTGATGTTGTCTTTATGGTATTTGTAGTCGCGATGAGGCCATTTTTAAACTCGGAATCCTTGACTATATCGTTCAAATTAGCCGTAAGCTCGCTCATATTCTCGGATAATTGCGTGGAGGAAGCTATAAGCTGCTCTATGTCCTCTTTTGAGGATTCAAGTATAATGGCGACCTGGTCAACAATAATTGCGGCCTTTTCGCTTAAATCCTTTGTGTTCTCAAAAGTAAAACGCACATCATCCATAAACTGGTCGGTAAAAAGCTCGTTAATTTTGTCGTTTGTTTCCTTAAGCGCGACAGCCGCTTTTAGCTGTACATCAAGGAATTCCTTCATCCGCAGGGGCTCTGTAACGGTATATTTCCCGCCGGGAGCGGGCATCCGGACAATAACGCCCTCGGGCGGGGTAAACCTCAGTATACAGCCATCCTTTTTGCCCGCCTTAACCAGCTCCTCCGTTGAATAGAGGGGGATTTCAACGCCCGCTGACGTTATAACGTATTTTATTTTGTAAGCTCTTTTTGTTTTAATAATTTCAGCTTCCTTTACAATGCCCACTTCCCTGTATTTCCCGTCAATAAGAAGCTCTACCGGGGAGTTTGCCTTTATTTTGCCGGTAAAACCCTTTTTTATCGGTATAAATACCGTTTCAGGAAAAGGCGGTGTCACCTCAAGGAATTTTTCCCCTATTATGCCTGATTGCTGCACAGAAATACCTGAAGCCGGGGGTATATTGACATTGGGAGTGTTTATTACAAACCTGACGATTATATAGCTGTTCTCTCCGTCTATAACAGGCACTATTTCGTCCACCTGGCCTATTCTCAGCCCCATCATCTGTACGGCTGAGCCCGGGCGCATACCGTCCACGTCCTTAAAATGCACCTCTATTTTCTCCCCGATTGATATGGAGCGCCCTTTGAGCCACATTATCCCGAAAATCAGGATACATGTGGAAAGAAGCGTTAATATGCCGACTTTTACGGGGGCGGATGGTTTCATCATTATTGCTGTTTCCTTAATGTATTGCTGCTATCATTGGTCCTCGTTTTTGCCCGTTAACAAACTGGTACGCGTAAGGGTCAATCGAAGTTATTAACTCCCCGGGAGTTCCCTTCCATACAATTTTACCATCATACAACATTATAACTTTATCCGCTGTATGGCCGATAGTGGAAATCTGGTGCGTAACCACTATGGAAGCGGCGCAAAGTTCCCTTGACAGGCAGGTTATGTACTCCTCGATTACCCTTGATGAAACAGGGTCCAGCCCTGACGTGGGCTCGTCGTAGAGGATAATTTTCGGCTCGGTTACTATTGCCCGGGCAAACCCTACCCTTTTGCGCATTCCCCCGGACAGTTCACTCGGGTATTTGTTTTCAATGCCTGATAAGCCGACCATTTCCAGTTTTTTTGACACTATTCTTTTTATTTCAGCATGATTATAGCGCTCTTTCAGGTCCTTTCTCTCCAGCAGCGGGAATGCGACATTTTCAAATACGGTAAGCGAGTCAAAAAGCGCTGAGTACTGGAAGGCCATGCCTATTTCATTATGAGAAACGGTAACTTTTCCCGAGTCAGGCGAGAGCAAGCCGCTTATAATCTTCAGGAGCGTGCTTTTGCCCGTGCCGCTAAATCCCACTATAGCAAATGTTTCCCCTTCATCAACGCTGAAACTTATTTCTTTCAGTATTTCTCTTCCGCCGAGGGATTTATGCACATTTTCGAGTTTTACAAGCATTATTTATTCTTTTAGTTACCTCTCAAGCAGTTTTTCGAGTTTTGCCTCTATGCTTTCGAGCCTTACTTCAAAGTTTTCGAACTTTTTTGTGATGGCCATGGTTTTTTTAGTGTTTTCATTATTATCTTCCAATAATTTCCCCGCAGAATCAATCCACCCGGCCATCTCTATCATGGCTTCCTTTACGACGTTTGAAGAGTTTAATCCCTTCAGGGACAGGTCATTAACATTTTTAAGTTCTTTTTTAACGTCTTTTAAGCAGCCGCTGCTATCCTGTGATGAGAGGACTATCCTGTTAATTTTGGCGTTTATGTCATTAATATCGCTGCCGACTTTGCCGAGCGTTTCAACGGAATCAATTTTTTCATTCAAGCTGTTGAGGTTATCCAGCATTGCCTTTATTAAGTCATCGTTATTGTCAGGGGAAAGTTTTTCCTTATATTCCCTTATTTCTGAAGCCAGGGCCTCTATTTTATGATTTATAGCCGCCATTTCCTCGCTGGTGGAGAGTGAGCGCATATGCAGGCTAATATCTTCAACCCTGTTTTGCAGGTCTTTTATTGAGCTGACTTCATTGCAAAGGTCGGTCAAAAGCTCGGCTGAGCCCCGGGTTGACTCGGAGAGGAAATAAACTCCGTCTTTTAGCTGCTTTAAATCCCCGTGAGTGTTCAGGGTATCGATTTTATCATTAAATGCCGTTAAATATTCCCTTATTCCTTCGGCGTTAGCGTTTATTTTAGAGCTCAACTCTTCCCTCAGGGTATTTAGCTGCTCATTAACGGGGGAGATATCCATGCTTTGGGGTTTTGAGGTAAAATCAGCCAGTTCCGAGATTTTTTCATTTGTATAATTAAATTTTTCCTCAAGCCGGGAAATATTATCCTTTAGCAGGCCGATACTTTCCCTGAGCCGGCTTATTTCCTGAAAATCGTTTATTTTAGCTTCAAAATCGTTTAATTTATCGCTAATCTCCGGGATACGGCCATTTATAACATCATTATTAAGCGAATTTTTAATCAGGTTAACGTCATTTAAAAGCGATTCCAGGACGTCTTCGGAGATATTACTTGCCGTGCTGTACTTAAGGTTTTCCGCCAGCTTTTCCATCCCGTGGTTCAAAAAGGCTACCGCGCTTTTAATTTCCTCAAGGCAGTGCTGTTTGCCCCGGAGCTCGTTTACGCAGTCTTTTACAGAGGTTATTGCCTCGATAACTCCCGAGTCGATTTTGCAGTTCAACTCATCGAACTTATTTTCGAGGTTCAGGGCATTTTTTATGTTTTCAGGGCTATTGCCGGCTATTACATCAATAAGCAGGTTTAGTTTATCCTGTGCGGTGTGGAACTGTTCATTCAGGCTTACGTTTATATGAGCTAAATCGCTCTTGTCTTCGGTGTTTTCACGTATTGAAACCAGGTTATGGTCAAGGCTGTTTATTGCGGATAAAATTTCCCCGGAATGGTCTTCATGATTTCCATTGAGGCTTTCCAGCAGTATATTCAGCTTGTCCTGCAATGTTTGCAGGCTTTCATTAACTGTTTGCAGGTTATGTACAGGGTATAAATTTTCTATTATATGGGAGGTTTTTTCCTCTATAGAGCTGACTTTATTCTCAATTCCGGCCAAATTATCCGGTTCTGTCACATTTTCGGGAATATTTTCAATGGCCCTGCCCAACCCTGAGAGTACATATTTAATATCCTCAAACTTAGTATCAAGGTTAAGCGAGTCTTTGAGGGTTTCGATGTTGGTGTTTATATTATTCAGGTCTGTGTTATCATCAACTTCATTTTTTAAATGCCCAATTTGCCGCTCCAGGTCGGACAGAACACCTTTAATATCCTCAAATTTTACATCCAGGTTAAGCGAGTCCTTAAAGGCGTCAACGTTATTGCGCTCCAAACCGTCAAGCAGTATGCTTAACTTGTCCTGCGCGGCATGGAAATTCTCGCTTATAGAATATAGATTATTTAACGGATACAGATTATTTATTATGTAGGCGGTTTTTTCGTCTAAAACCTTTAATTTATCGGTAATATCGCTAAAATCAGGCTCTTCTTCCAGTTTTTCCCTGACGGGCAATATTTCTTCCTTTAGTAAGCCTAATGCGATTTTAAGCTCATTTATCTCATTGTTAATAGTGTCATCTTCCAGCAGGGTCAGGGATTTTTGCAAGTTCTCGTCCTGGAACAAGAGGTTGTTCTTAATAGTTTCCAGCTCTGCCTGCAGCGCGTTTTTAATCTCCTCAAACCTTAAATCGAGTTTAAGCGAGTCCTTAAAGGTTTCAACGTTATTGTGCTCCAGGCCCTCAAGCAGCATGTTCAGCTTATCCTGGGCATACTGGATATTGCCGTTTATATTGTTCAGGTCTGTGTTATCATCA
>JANQGS010000197.1 GCA_028277195.1 Candidatus Gastranaerophilales bacterium | reverse complement strand
TAACCACCACTGGGGTTGGGTGGGCGGGAAATTTGAGAAAATTTTTTATTTTAAGGCACCTAGGTTGTTACAAATAATTCAATAAAAAACCTCCTCTTTTTAAGGAAGTTTTTTATATTTTATAATTTTTTATTATTTCTTGGCTGAATTTTTATTTTTATATTCCCTGGAGTTATAGAAAGCATCGATTATCTCGTCCAGGGTCATTTCACCGGATTTAAGTTTATCGCTCCAGTAAGTTACGCCTTTATCATCGCCTTTTCTTCCCAGGATATATTCATATAAGTCTTTTACTTTTGCCTTGTCCGAGCGATTTTTATTTTTGTACTCATCACTGTTAAAGTGCTCTTTTGCCTTGTCAGCTTCTGATTTATTCTCGTCATCCTTGGTGTCGTCGGTCTTGTCTGTCTTGTCGGTCTTGTCTTTTTTATCAATGCTGTCGATATCAAGGGTGTTATCGTAGATTTTACTTATAAGAGTGAGCAGCAGGTTCATTATCATTCCCATAAAATCCTGAGATGAAGGTTGGTTACCTATGCCGAAACCTGTATTAAAGGGGTTTGAACCGAAGCCCGGCATTTGCGAACCGAAGCCCAGGCCCGGCATTTGCATTCCGAAGCCGCCGCCTATAGGCATTTGCGAGCCGAAACCACTACCCGGCATCTGCATTTGCGAACCAAAACCATTACCAGGCATTTGCATTCCGAAGCCGCCGCTTATAGGCATTTGCGAACCGAAACCATAGCCCGGCATCTGTGTGCCAATGCTGCCGTTAGGGGAAAAGTAATTTATATTAATGTTGTATATTGTACCCGGCATTGGGGGAAAACTCGGAGATGAATAATCATTGTATGGAGCCATAGGGGAATAAAATTCCGGCATAGTATTGTACATAGGCTGTGAGTAAGAGTTATACCCGCCGGACTGGGGATATAAATTATATTTTGGTTGTGTGTAGGAACTATACATATTTGTCGGCCACATATTTTTTCTCCTTTTTTAATTACTTTAATTTTTCAATTCAGTAATAAAATTTAACGCTTAAATATTCAACTTATATATATTAAATCTATAAGAGAGAAATAATTGCCCTTTTAAATAAAAATTTTTATTTTTTTTTAACATTCTGTAACATATTGAATAAAAAATTTTTTTAGATTATTATTAACCCTATATTTTTCGCAAAAAAGGAAAAGAGCCATGAATTCCATAATAGCTGAGCTTGAAACTGAACAGAAAAAAGACAAACTGCCTGATGTTGAACCCGGCGACTCGGTAAAGGTATTTGTCCGTATCAAAGAAGGAAATAAGGAAAGAACCCAGGCTTTTGAAGGTGTGGTGATTAAAAAGCAGGGCAGCGGCTTCAGAAAAACCATTACAGTAAGGCGTGTGTTCCAGGGTATTGGAGTGGAAAGGGTTTTCCCCCTGCACTCACCCAGAATTGAAAATATTAAAATCCTGAGAAAAGGTAAGGTAAGAAGGTCAAAACTTTACTACCTGAGGGAACGCACAGGTAAATCAGCCCGAATCAGGGAAAAAGTGACCCCAAGATAAAATGCCTGTACACTGGTATCCGGGCCATATAGCAAAAGCGGAAAAAAAACTCCGCGGGCAGCTAAGCCTCGTTGATGTAATCCTTGAAGTGCT
>JANQGS010000169.1 GCA_028277195.1 Candidatus Gastranaerophilales bacterium | reverse complement strand
ATGGCCTACTTCTCCTATATAGACTATGTTTTCATTGTCTATTTCCGGCTTAATCCTTTCCTCATAGTATTTCCTGTCTGCTTTATCCACTTTTGCAGCTATAATCAGCTTCCAGCCTGTTTGTTTTGCCAGTTTTATTGCCAGGTGTACGCCTTTTTCTTCTGAAATCCTGCCTAGAAATGTCAGGTAAGGCTCTTTATTATTAGGGAATTCCTGAAATTCAAATTTATCAATCAATATACCGTTATAAACGGTTGAAATATAGTTCAGGCATTTATTTCCAAGCCTTTGAGAATTGCTGATAGAAATATATGGCATATTCTTAAAGGATTTATACGCATTAACCTCTTCCCCGGCGACAAAAGCGCCATGAAGGGTTGTTATCACCGGGGCTTTCAGGAAATTATGAAAAGGAAGCATTGACAGCCCGCAGTGGTTATGTATTATGTCAAAATCCCCTGATATATCAATGGCTTTAGCAACGCACAGGTTTTCATAATGTGTAGGCATAAGGGTTTTTGCTTCCCTTAAATTGACTTTAACGGGGGAGACCAGCTTTGCAGAGGTATTTGAGGCCCTGGATGCGATAAGGGTAACATCATGCCCCCTTTTAACAAGCTCCTCGCATAAAATATGAACAACTAATTCCGTTCCTCCGTAAGTTTTTGGCGGCACATCCTCCCACAGGGGGGCTATTTGAAGTATTTTCATAGCTAAAATCCTGATATATTGGCTTTTTAGCTATTTTTAAAGAATTTTCCCGGGGTGTCAATTGTTCATGTGTTCTAGCCCGGAAAAATTTCAAAAAAACCAATACAGTCTTCTTTTTAACTTTTCACAAACATACTCTGCTAAAGAACTCCCCTTATTAAAAGATTCCTGAACGCAAACAACATAAACCCGAATAATAAAAGATAAGCCAGCGCATAGGAAAAAGTTACGCCCACAAGCCCAAACCGGTCTATAAAAAGTATTGACAGACTTACATATGAAATTATAAATAAAACGTGGGTGATAAAAAATTCCTTTATCATGGCCTTTGCCATCATAATGGAAACCAGCAGCCAGCTCGACGCCTTAAGAACATCCCCTAACAACTGGTAAGGGAAAAGCGCTTTCATAGGCAAGAATTCCTCGGTAAAAATTAAAAGAATAATAAAATCCCTTAAAAAATAAATGGCAAGAGCCATAGCAATGATAATCGGTATTATTATCTTAAACCCGTGGAATACTTCCTTTCTCAATGCGAGGCTGTCCTTAATCTCTGATAGCTTCGGGATATAGTATATGGTTAAGGAAGTGGTGATTATTAAAACATAAACCTCGGTTATTTTTAAAAGCCCCTGCCAGAAACCCGCGGCATCCGAGGAAATAGAGTCCGTTATAAAATTCCTTATGATTATTTGCGCAATGGGAACAGTAATCGCAACAGTTACCGTAATAAATGAAAACTTGAACAATTTTTTCATTGCCTCTACATCAAGACAGCCCAGGAAATTTTTAATCCTGAACCAGTTGCTCGAAAAAACAAAATACATTGTCACTATGAAAACAACGGCATGAGAAGTGACAAGAGCCAGCAACGCCCCGTAAACACCCCAGAATATAACCAGGAATATCATAAATATAAAACTTGCGAGATTAGAGATTATCTGGAGCACAAGAAGTTTTTTTATTTCCTTAAAGCCGTTCAGTACCGAGTTAAAGTAGTTATTAAGAGAGATAAGCACGATTATAAGGCCGAGAATTAGAAAAATACTGCTGTATTGCTCATCTTTTAGAAAATAAATTGAAAAATTCTTGTTTAAAAAAATTAAAACCGCTGAAATTAAAGCAGCAAACACTATGCTTATTAAAAAAGAGGTACTCAGGTACTTAATCCTCTCATTGTGGTTATCCCTGTGCTCTGCCACATATTTTACGGTTCCGCTCTCAATGGCTCCGTTTGAGAGCTCAAATATCACCGCAAGGACGTTCTGAAACTGGCCTATTAGTGCAATGCCTGTCGGGCCTGCGTATATAGCAATAATTTTACTGGTTACAAATCCGGCCAGAACTTTTATTCCGGTTGATACTGCCGAAAAAAAGCTGGTTTTAAGTAGATTCATGGTTGAACATTAATACTTTAAGGACTCTCATAAGCTGCATTTAAGTTAATTTTTACTATAAAAATAAATGTTTTACAAATTGCCCGGGTTTAGAATAATATATAGGAGGGGATTTTGAATAAATTTGCGATTAATTAGCAATTACGAGTTATATATAAATGCCGGTGAGTAATTTTAAGATAGCAATAGCGTTTAATAGCAATAAAATACAAAGGTGGCAGCAAAATTTAATCTCGGAAATTATTGAGCTGGATTTATTCAATAAAGTATCACTGCTCTTGTTTGAAGCTGATGAACCCGTTAAAAAAGGGCTTTTTTACACTTTGTATGAAAAACCGGATAAAAAATTGTTCGCAAATAACCGCGCCGATGACGGCAAAAACCCCCTTAGCCTTGTTGACATAAAAGATACAGGGCTTTACTTTGACGATTCTGTTGAAGATATTGATTTACTGATAAATTTTTGCGGTGAAAACGCGGTTAAAAAACTTATAAACCGTGTTAACTACGGAATAATTTCCCCCAAACAGGATAGCCCCCCTTTTTTCCGGGAGGTTTACAATAACAGCCACTTTTGCGAAATAGCTTTCAAGCTGCATACCCGGGATGACATTGACGGGAAAGTCATATCCAGGGGCTATTGCGATACAATGAAACTTTCCCTGCACAAAAACCTGCTTAATGCAGCCTGTAGCACAAAGGGCGTATTACTGAACCTGTTAAAAAAAATATCCCTTAACGGGCTCGGCTCAATTAATCCGGAAACCGGGGATACACCAGCATTAAACCCTAAAATGCCGGTTTTTATAGCAAAACTCCTTTTCAGGGCAGTGCGGAGGTTTTATGAAAAGAAATTTTTCCGGGAGCAGTGGTTTATAGGCATAAGGAAAAAAGAACCGGACAAAAAGGAGTTTAACCTGATTAAACAGCCTGATAGCGGTTTTTATGCAGACCCTTTTATTTTTGAGCACAGGGGCGAGGATTATATATTTTTTGAGGAGTACCCTTTTTCCACGGGAAAGGGCGTCATCTCCTGCTTAAAAATTGAGAGGGACGGGACTTTTTCAGAATCAAAAGTTGTTTTAGAGAGGGATTACCACCTTTCTTACCCCTTTATTTTCGAGTATGAAAATAAAATATACATGATGCCCGAAACCTCCGCAAACCGCTCCCTTGAAATATACGAATGCATTGAGTTCCCGGGGAAATGGGAACTTAAAAAAACTATTTTCCGCGATATTCTTATTGCGGATGCCTCTATGTTTAAACATAACGGTAAATACTGGCTTTTTGCGACTGTGTCGGAGAATGAGCATTCGCTAAATGACGAATTGCATGTTTTTTATTCTTCTTCTCCTTTTGGGGAGTGGAAAGCCCATTCTTTAAACCCGGTTATTGTTGACGTGAGAACAGCAAGACCTGCCGGAAACCTGTTTATCGAGGATAATCAAATCATAAGGCCCTCCCAGGATTGCTCCAAGCGCTACGGTTATGCCCTGAACTTTAACAGGGTCGAAATATTGTCGGAAAATGATTACAGGGAAACGACGGTAAAGAAAATACTGCCGGATTTTATGCCTAAAAGTCACGCTATCCATACTTATAACTGCAATGACAGGTTTGAATTAATTGATTTATTGAAATTAACTCGAATTGCCGATAATTAGCAATTCAAGTTACATACCTACCTAAACAATGGAGTTCAACAGGTTAACCATTTCAATAGCGCTCCTGGCTGCATCTGCGCCCTTGTTCCCGGACTTTGTGCCTGCGCGCTCAATAGCCTGCTCTATGGTATCGGTTGTTAATACCCCGAAAATGACCGGCACAGAAGTGCTTAAGCTCACCTGGGCAACTCCTTTTGCCAGCTCAGAGGCTACATAGTCAAAATGAGGCGTACTGCCCCGTATAACCGCGCCAAGGGTAATTATTGCATCATATTTGCCTGACTCCGCCAGTTTTTTCGCTACAAGGGGTATTTCAAACGAGCCCGGAGCCCATGCCATTTCTATATTTTTTTCTTCCACGCCATGTCTTTTCAGGGCATCTATGCAGCCGTTGAGGAGTTTTGAGCCGATAAATTCATTAAAGCGGCCTGTAACTATCGCAAAACGGCCCTTTTCCGCTGTTAAATTCCCTTCATATATTTTTACCATATTTACCTCTTCATTTCTTTTCCAATTATGATAACCCGAACAGTTTAATTGTTAAAGTTAAATACAAAATATCACTTTACACAGTATTTAAAAGGGCCTGGTTAACAGAATAGCTCTCTATTTCCATTTCCGCAAAAACTTTACCTGACCCGGTACTTATAAGGTTTATTTTTCCGGGTTTTAAAATTACGTCCCTATTGTACTGGGAGTAAATTCCCTCAATTGTTTCCTCAAATATCGCGGGTTTTAAATTTCCCATCTGTATTTTTTCCGGGGGTATTACCGCTTTAATCGTGTTTTCCTTTACGAGCCCGTGCTTTTCCACCAGGTAAGAGACTTCCTGCTTCAGGCTGTATAAGTAGTCAGCAGCCCCTGACCCGAAAGTGTCCTGAATTAGCTCAAAGTCCTCCCGGATAGCATCGATTTTTTTGTTCTCAGCTTTTACAAGTGAGTGCTTGAGCTTTTCCTTGCGTAAAAATTCCTGCTCTTCATAAGGGTCGTCTTCCCAATCGAACAGAAAATCATATATATACTCCAGTATATTTCCAAGCAACTCTATGAAATTTTTTATCATTTAATTTACCTCTTAAGTATATAAAAACTACATACTTGAAATAATTGCTAGTTTAAAAGAAAAAATTTTTATGTTTATAATTTTATAAGTTAATAAATAAAAAGGGAAGGGGGGGTTAAACATTGAAAATACTTGTTTTAAACGGAAATCCAAATAATGAGAGTTTTTGTAATGAAATCAGCCTTAAATATGTTGAGGGCGCAAAAAGCTCAGGCCATGAAGTCGAGCTGGTAAATCTTTACGACTTAAAATTCGACCCTGTACTGCATAAGGGATATTCCGGCCCGCAGGAGCTTGAGCCTGACCTGGAAAAACAGCAGGAACTCATAAAATGGTGCGAGCATCTTGTTGTAATTTCCCCGGTATGGTGGGTAAGCTCCCCGGCCCTGTTAAAGGGTTATTTTGACAGGGTACTTTTGCCCGGTTTCGGTTTTAAGTTTAATGGCCCGGGCAAGTGGGAAAGATTACTGAAAGGCAGGTCTGCCAGGGTAATTTATACACAGGGAGCACCCTGCTGGTACGGTAAGTTCTTTTACAATGACGCTTTCTGGACGGCAATAAGCAAGGGAACGCTCGGTTTTTGCGGTTTCCGCCCTGTTAAAAAGACATGTTTTGGTATGGTTGCGGAAGCAGGAGATAAAAAACGCAAGGAATGGCTTGAAAAAATTTTTGAAACAGGTAAAAACGAAAAGCCCTAACCGCGCTGTCTCAAGGCTTCATACAAAATAATGCCGACCGAAACACTGAGGTTAAGCGACTCAACCTCCCTGCTTACGGGTATTTTTACGAAAAAATCAGCCATTTTTCTTGTCTCATAAGATATTCCGGTTGCTTCCGAGCCGAAAATGACGGCAGTAGGCCTTTTATAATCAACTTCAAAATATGTTTTTCGTGTTTCATAAGAACTCGTGCCGACCACCTGGCAGTGTTTCAGGCATTCTTTAAGATTTTCGCCCTTTTTAAGCCGGACTACGGGTATTTTCCAGAGGTTGCCCGCAGAGGAGCGGACGGTTTTCGGGTTAAAAATATCTGCCGTCTCGCCCGTTAAAAAAATTCCGGACGCGCCCGCGGCTTTTGCTGTCCGGATTATTGTGCCCAGGTTCCCCGGGTCTTTTATGTTATCCAGCACTATGATAAGCGGGATTGCACCATTAAACAGGTCTTTTGGCTCATATTTAAACTGTTTTGCAATAGCCACAGTTTCGGACGGGGTATCAGTTGTCGAGATTTTTTTGAGAATTTTTTCGGGGGAATTTTCCTTCGTAAAAACATGGGTAATCTCAATCCCGTAATTAACCGCCTCCTCAACTCCTTTTTTGCCCTCAATAAGGAACAGGCCTGTTTCATCCCTGTATTTTCTTTGATGAAGGGATACGGCGAGTT
>JANQGS010000146.1 GCA_028277195.1 Candidatus Gastranaerophilales bacterium | reverse complement strand
CCCGCTATGGCAAGCCCGATACCCGCGCCAAGGATGATGCCTGCCTTTGCCCTTTTCGTGTATGAAAGGAGTTTATCCGGGCTTAATCTCCCTAAAATTCCCCTGTTAAGCGTCCTGCTGAGTTTTTCGGCGTCATTGGGGAGGATTTTGTTTAAATAACCCGTTAAGGGCAAAATAACCGCAAGAGGAACTATTATGCCGCTCACCAGCTCGAAAACGAATTTTTTTACCTTGTTCTTAATGCCCTTTTCCCTGCCAACAGAATACCCGACTATTGTGGAAAAAATTCCGTCCATTGATTTTGTTGCGTTCATGGCGTCTATTTCATATACCTTGTTTATCGCGTCATAATCAATGTTAGATATAATGCCGGCCCTTTCCATAACGTCATATTTAACGTCATCAACCGGAAAAGCCCTCTGGGCAACTTCCCCGGCTATTCCCCCGGCTATTCCCGCACCAACCGGGATACTCAATGCCTCAAAAAAATCTTTCCGGGGATAATCCCTTAAAGCCACCGGCAACCGCTCGTTTATGGACCTGAATAACTTCCCCGGCTCGTAATCGGCAAGGAATTTTTTTGCGTACCTGTGTGACAATAACCCCCCGGCAATCATTGCCGCACCAATTATCAGGTTATTGACAACCGTGTTCCTTTTGTCCTCTTTTCCCTCTACCTGCCTTATATCAGCTGCTGTTTGCACTCCTATAATCCCCCCTGATGCCGTTGTTACGGCGGCAGGGGCAACCTTATCCTTGTTCCTGATTAGAAAATCCGCTATACTGGCGTACGAGTCAGAAATTTGCCTGGTAATTTGTGATGAAATCATTTTTTAATTAAAATTTAATTTATCGGTTTAAACTTATAAAACTCTTAAATATAGAAAATTAACACTAAATAACAGTATTGTTAAAAATTTTAACTTAAAAATGGCTAATATATTAATTGTTGAAGATAATGACCTGAATTTTGAACTGGCGAGTGAGCTGCTCAAGCGTACTCACCACAATACCAGCTGGGCGCACAACGCTGAGGAATGCTTCAAGTTCCTTGAAAAGGAGCGGCCTGACCTTATTTTAATGGATATTGGCCTGCCTTTTGAGGACGGGTTTTCCATTACCGAAAAAATCAAATCGAATATCCTGACAAGGGACATAACCGTTGTGGCCTTCACTGCCATGGTTATGCCGGAAGACAGGCAAAGAGCAATAGAAGCAGGATGCGCAGGTTTTATTCCCAAGCCTATTGAGGTTTCCACCTTTGTGTCAACAGTGGAAAACTTTATTAAAGGCCAGAACAAAAGCCATAACATCCTCGCAATTGACGATAACCCCATGAACGCCGAAATTATCAAGGAGGCGCTCATGAGCGTAAACCAGAACGTAGTGCAGGCATACAGCGGCCAGGAAGCCCTGGAATTAATTGAAAGGGAAAAATTCGACCTTATACTCCTGGATATCATGATGCCCGGCATGAGCGGTTTTGACGTTATTAAAAAGCTAAAGGCAAACCCCAGGACCGCTGCCCTGCCCGTGGTGTTTGTGAGCGCGCTCGACAGCACCGACAATATAGTAAAGGGATTTAACCTGGGCTCTTATGAATATATTGTAAAACCCTTTAAAGTCGCGGAATTAAAAGCAAGAATCCTCAATATACTTAAAATAAAGGACCTCCAGGATGAGCTTACCTCAGAGAAGAAAGTTTTTGATATTATATCCGAGTTTTCAGCAGACTCAATTGTGCTCTTAAACAGGGATTTTGAGTTGCTTTCGTGTAATAAGATATTCCTTGAATGGTTGGGCATGGGGAAAAAGGACGTCTTAAACAGGAAATTCTGCGAAATCATAAACTGCGACAGTAAAAATTGCATATTAGACAGCGACAAGGATAATATTTCCCTTAATTTTGAGTTGCAGGGTGAAAACAGGAGGATTCTCGGCATTAACTGCACAAGGGTGTACTCCCCGCAGGGTGAAGTCGAGGGCTATGTGCTCGTTTTAAGGGATATAACCGCATATATGGAAATTGAGGCGCAAAAGGAAACATTTGTGGCGACCCTTACGCATGACCTTAAAACCCCTGTCAGGGCGCAATTAAAAGCCCTGCAAATGCTGCTGGACGGGAAATTCGGCAAGTGCAGCGACTCACAGGGGGAAATAATCACCGAAATACTTAATTCCAACAAATACATGGCCTCAATGCTAGACAACCTGCTTTCCACCTACAAGTATGAAAACGGGAATGTAGCCTTAAACAGGGTGGAGTTTGATATTAACACCCTTATCAAGTCAAGCTGCTGCGAGTTAAAATACCTTGCTGAAGAGAAAAAGCAAAACATTATATTTGACTTTGAAGAGGAAAGCCTGGAAATTCTTGCCGACTGTATCGAGATTAAGAGGGTTATCCACAATATCCTGTATAATGCGATTAATTACACCTGCGAAGGCGGGAGGATTTTGATTTCGAGCAGGAAGGCGGGCAACGAGGCGGTAATGTCCTTTGCCGATAACGGCAGGGGAATGACGGAAGCTGAAATAAACTCACTTTTTAATAAATATTCAAGCCATGCCAAAAAATTCCGCAAGGTAGGCACGGGGCTCGGCTTGTATGTTTCAAAACAAATAGTGGAGACGCACTCAGGCAAAATTTCCGTGGAGAGCACTGAAGGCAGGGGCAGTTGTTTTACCGTTACCCTGCCGCAAATTTTTTAAGTATTGTAACAATAACAATTATTCCCTAAAAAAATATGAATATAAAAAATTTTTTAGGGAATATTTTTTAATAATTATACTAAAGTTTGAGGAAGTTGTAACTTAAGAACGATATCAAATAAAATCAAAAAATTCTATCATAAATTTAAGTCATAATGACGGGGTATTTTTAGAAATACCCGGAAGCGCTTCAAAACTTCATAAATATCAGGGATGTATCAGTTAAGATTAAGGAGAGTCTACTTATGAGTATCGTCATCAACACAAACGTAAGCTCTATTCTTGTTCAAAGGAGCTTACAACAATCAACAAACGCTATTGGTCAATCTTTAGCAAAACTTTCCAGTGGTTACAGAATTAACAAGGCAGCAGACGATGCAGCCGGTTTAACCATTTCAGAAAGTTTAAAATCCCAGGCGCGTGGTGCGCAGGTAGCTGCAAATAACGCGCAAACAGGTATCAACCTGTTACAAACAGCAGAGGGTGACTTGTCAATCGTTCAGGATAACCTGCAAAGAATCAGGGACCTGGCAGTCCAGGCAGCAAACGGAACAAACGGTTCTGCCGAAAGAACCGCAATCCAGTCAGAGGTTCAGCAGCGTATCAGCGAAATTAACAGGCTGTCAAGCTCGTCTGCGTTCAATAACATCAAACTTCTTGATGGTACCGCTTCATCAAGTGGCGGACTTTCAATCCAGATAGGTGCTAACTCAAATTCATCGCTAAACTCTATTAGCATAACCGGCGGAACAGTTAACCCACTCGCCAAAGCAGACGCATCTACTCTCGGAATTTCCGAAGTCACCTCAGCTTTTGCAAGCTCAGCAGCAGCAGCCAGCTATATCTCAAACATAGATACAGCAATAAGCTCAGTATCAGAAAGAAGGTCAACTATCGGTTCTTTACAGAACAGGTTAGAATCAGCAATAACCAGCTTGAACATT